>CAIXUE010000175.1 GCA_903922545.1 uncultured Alphaproteobacteria bacterium
CGTCAGGCCAAAGCCGCCGGCCGCGTTCTCGCCATTGGCGATGATCAGATCGAGCTTCAACGCCGCCTTGATGGCGGGCAGATGTTCAGCCATCGCATCGCGGCCCGGCTTGCCGATCACATCGCCCAGAAAAAGAATGTTCATCGAAAAACCTTGAGGCCTTGTTCGGTCAAAACACCGTCCAGCGCCATATCATGCGGCTCGGAAGGAAGTAAGGCCATCTGCTGTCCCGAGAACGCTATGCCGATGGCGCGGATGCGGAAAGCGGCCCCATTTTTGTAAGCAAAAATTGTGCGGTCATAATAACCGCCGCCATAGCCAAGGCGATGACCGGCTGCGTCAAACGCCAGGAGCGGCACAAGCAGAAGATGCGGCATCACACCGGGCCAATGGGCCTCAGGCTCGTGAATGCCATGGGCGCCGGCTTTCAGCATTTCGCCGTCCGGTACCAGATGAAAATCCAGCGGCATCTGCGCCGCGGCGATGCGGGGAAAGGCGATGCGGCAGCCATGGGCCGCCAACACATCCAGCAGCAAAGCGGGATCGGCTTCACCCGGCAAAGCGTGATAGCCGCCCACCACGGTGCCGGCGGCGAGCTTCAGCGCATCGGCATGGCCCGCAAGCGCGGCGGAAATGTCGGGCTGTGCCTGGCGCAGGCGGCGCGCTTCTTTGCGGAGATCGGATTTGGTGTTCATGACGGAAAGCATCGGCCGAGGCCGCTCGCCCAAGCTCGCGGCACTTCTCCCCTGTCGCATGTCCACTGGACATGCTCCCGCGCTTCGCGCGCCGGGGAGAAGTGGACGGAACCGCATTCGGCGTTGGTGTTGGATCTCATGGGCCTGCAAGTGCAGGTGGGCGCCATATAGTTAGGACCAGGGTCCAGACCAGAGACAGCTCCCGATGAGTACAATTAAGGCCCCTGGGCATCGCGACCTGACGACGCGAGGCAGTATCCGTCCGTCCCTAACTTAAGCTGCCGAGAGGCTGGCGGCAATGTCCTCGACCCGCTTTGCGGCGAGTTCCAGGGCGTCAGCGGCGGCGCTTTGCGCTTCGGCGACCTGGCTTTCCAGCTTGCCGCGCGCATTTTCGAGGTCGCCGGTCGACGCAGTTGATGCGTCAAGACGGGACTGCGCGCCATGATGTTCATCGGCCATCAACAGCGCCGCCATCAAAAGCAGCCGCGTATCGCCAACCTGGCCCACGGAACTGAGAACTTCGCGCGCCTTGGCGTCCACCGTCGCGGCCAGGGAACGCAAATGATCTTCCTCGCCGTCATCGCAGGCAATGGTGTAAGCGCGGCCGTTTACCATCACATTTACCAATGGCATCGCTCGCTCCTAACTTCTCGCCAGCGCGGCGCGGATTTCGCCGATCGCGCCATCCAGCCGGTTTTCCACGTCTTCGGTGATGCCGGAAACCGCGGCCAATTCTTCTTCCAGGCCGGCGATGCGCGAAAGCAACACTTCCCGTTCACTTTCCAGGGCGGTAATGCGGCTTGTCAGTTCCATCACAGGGGGATGACCGGATTCGACGGAACCCGCTGCCTTTTCAAGCTTTTCCAGGGCTGCGGCCAGACGTTCCGCCGCCAGTTCAAGCCGGCTCATCGCCATCCTTTTATTTCCGATTCTGAAAACACCTTAGGCCCGTGAGGGAAAGAGGGTCAACGCAATTGCGTTAGCCCATCATGAGGCCTTGACGGCGGCTTGCCCCCCTCTTACGCCTCCCCCTCCCACCTGCGGGAAAACGACATGCCAAGCTCCAAATCTGTTCCCGAGCAAGCCCAAATTCGGCTACTCGCCAATACCATCCGCGCCCTTTCCATGGACGCGGTGGAGGCTGCAAAATCCGGGCATCCTGGCCTGCCGATGGGCATGGCCGATGTGGCCACCGTCCTGTTCCGCCATTTCCTGAATTTCGACGCGAGCGCCCCCGCCTGGCCCAACCGCGACCGCTTTGTGCTGTCGGCGGGCCATGGCTCGATGCTGCTTTATTCGCTGCTCTGGCTGACCGGCTATCCGGGCATCACACTGGAGAACATCAAGAATTTCCGCAAAGTGGGCAGCCCCTGCGCCGGCCATCCCGAGCATGGCCATATCCCCGGCATCGAAACCACCACCGGCCCCCTGGGCCAGGGCATCGCCAATGCGGTCGGCATGGCCATCGCCGAACGGCATTTGAATGCCCGTTTTGGCAGCGCTACCATTGCCCATAAAACCTATGTTATTGCCTCCGACGGGGACCTGGAGGAAGGCATCTCGCATGAGGCGATTTCGCTGGCCGGGCACCTCAAGCCAAAGGGCCTGATCGTGCTGTGGGACCACAATAGCATCACCATCGACGGGTCCACGTCGCTGTCCACCTCGACCGACGAACGCAAGCGGTTCGAAGCGGCAGGCTGGACCACCGATTCCTGCGACGGCCATGACGCCGCCGACATTTTCCGCGCCCTTTCCAAGGCGGAAGATGCCGAAGGTCCGGTGATGATCGCCTGCCGCACCATCATCGGCTTTGGCCTGCCCACCCAGGGCACGCAGAAAGCCCATAGCGATGCGCCCGGCGCCGAGGCCGTGGCCGCGGCCCGCAAAACCCTGGGCTGGAGCCAGGAGCCCTTTGTCATTCCCGACGATCTTTTGAACCAGTGGCGCGCGATTGGCGCGGCTGGCCGCTCCGCGCGCGAAGCCTGGGAAACGGCCAAGGCCGCCAATCCCAAGGCCCGCGAATTCGACGACGCCTTCAATGATGTGCTGCCGGCCACGCTGGCGCCGGCGCTGGTCGCGCTGAAGAAAAAATTCAGCGAAGAAAAACCCGTCGCCGGCACGCGCAAACATTCGGAAAAAGCGCTGGATGTGATCAACGGCGAACTGGCCATCACCATTGGCGGTTCGGCCGACCTGACGCCCTCCAACAACACCAAGACCAAGAATATCGGCCCCATCTCGCCGGACGATTTCTCGGGCCGTTACATTCATTACGGCATTCGCGAGCATGGCATGGCGGCGGCGATGAGCGGCATGGCGCTGCATGGCGGCGTTATCCCCTATGGCGGGACCTTCTTTGTGTTCTCGGATTATTGCCGCCCGTCTGTGCGCCTGGCCGCGTTGATGGGCATTCGCGTGATCTTTGTGATGACGCATGACTCCATCGGTGTGGGCGAAGACGGCCCCACCCATCAACCCGTCGAACAGCTGGCCGCCATGCGCGCCATGCCGGGTCTTCTGGTGATGCGGCCCTGCGATGGCGTGGAAACCGCCGAGTGCTGGCAGCTGGCGCTGGAAAATACCAAGCGCCCCAGCCTGATCGCTTTCTCGCGCCAGGATGTGCCGACGGCACGCACGGTCCATAACGATGAAAATCTTTCCGCCCGCGGCGCCTATGAACTGGTGAGCGACAGCAATGCCAAGGTGACGCTGCTTTCCACCGGCTCGGAAATTTCCATTGCGCTGGACGCGCGCGAGCTGCTTGCAAAAGACGGCATTGGCGCGCGCATTGTCTCGATGCCCTGCTGGGATTTGTTCGAGGAACAGGATGCGGCGTTCCGCAAAAAAATCCTGGGCGATCTGCCGCGCGTGGCGGTGGAAGCCGCGGCGCAAATGGGCTGGGACCGTTATATCGGGCCCAACGGGGCCTTCGTGGGCATGCATTCCTTCGGCGCCAGCGGCCCCTACAAGGACGTTTACAAGCATTTCAAGATTACGCCGGACGCCGTGGCGGACGCGGCGAAGGCTTTATTGAAGACGTGATGATTGGCCGGTTTTCGGCCGTACCAGGGAGAAACGAAAATGGCTTTGCGTATTGCCATCAACGGCTTTGGCCGTATCGGCCGGTTGGTGCTGAGAGCGATTGTGGAATCCGGGCGCCGCGACATCGAGATCGTGGCGGTCAATGATCTGGGTCCGATTGAAACCAATGCCCATCTGCTGCGCTATGACAGCGTGCATGGCCGTTTCCCGGCCCAGGTGACGGTGGATGGCGACATCATGGTCGCCGCCGGTCATCGCATCAAGGTCACGGCGATCAAGAACCCGGCCGAACTGCCGCACAAGGAGCTTGATGTCGATATCGCCCTGGAATGCACCGGCATTTTCACCACCAAGGAAAAAGCCTCGGCGCATCTGACGGCGGGCGCCAAGCGCGTGCTGGTCAGCGCGCCTTGCGATGGCGCCGACGTCACCGTGGTCTATGGCGTCAATCACGACAAGCTCACCAAAGATGACCTGGTGGTTTCCAACGCGTCGTGCACCACCAACTGCCTGGTGCCGGTGGCCAAGGTTCTGAATGACGCGGTCGGCATCGAACGCGGCATGATGACCACCATCCATGCCTACACCAATGACCAGCCCAC
>CAIXUE010000176.1 GCA_903922545.1 uncultured Alphaproteobacteria bacterium
CACCAATTCGTTGAGCAGCGCCAGACTGAGAAAGAAAATTCCCCAGCGCCAGGAAAGCTGGCGCCAGCCGGTTTCATCCAGCTCAAACGCCTGTGCGAAAACATATTTGATGAACAGGCGGTTGAAGAAGAGGCCGCCGATCAGGATGGCGCCGAACATTCCATATAGCACGGTCACTTTTATCTTGATGAACATCTCGTTCTTCAGGTAAAGCGTCAGCCCGCCGAAAATCAGCACCAGGATTGCTGTGAAAAGCGGCATGGGTGAGATTTTTTTCTCAAGAAACAACCCCAGGCCCAGCGACACCATCACAGCGGCCATGAAAAAGCCGGTGGCGGCGAAAATTCCGAAATATTTGAAGCTGATAAAGAAGACCAGCAGCGGCCCCAGATCCAGCAGCATGCGGCGGACTTGCGGGTTCATGCCGCCCCCGTCAATGCGCGGGCAAACGGCACAGCTTCAAAGGGAATAAGGTCATCCTGGCCTTCGCCGATGCCGATGAAATGCACGGGCAGCGCGAATTTGGCGGCCAGCGCCACCAATATGCCGCCCTTGGCGGTGCCATCCAGCTTGGTCATGACAAGGCCGGTGAGGGGAACGCTGCCAGCAAAGGCCGCCACCTGCGAAACCGCGTTCTGGCCGGTGGTGGCGTCCAGCACCAACAGCACGGCATGGGGGGCGGAAGGGTCGAGCTTTTTGATAACACGGGCAATTTTTTCCAGTTCCGCCATCAGGTCGGACTTGTTCTGAAGTCTTCCCGCCGTGTCAATGATCAGAATATCCGCATTCGCCGCGCGGGCTTTTTCCAGCGCCTCGAAGGCCAGGCCCGCCGCATCGCCGCCCGGCCGCGTTGCAACAAACTCCGCGCCCGCGCGCCGGGCCCAGACGCCAAGCTGTTCAATCGCGGCGGCACGGAAAGTATCGCCTGCCGCCAGCATGATCTTATGACCCTGTTTGGCGAAGCGGTTCGCCAGCTTGCCGATGGTAGTGGTCTTGCCGGTGCCGTTGACGCCGGCCACCAGGATCACAAAAGGCTTTTTGGCGGGATCGATGGTGAGGGGCTTTTCCACCTTGGTAAGCCGCGTGGCGATTTCCTGCGCCAGAAGGGCGCGCAAGGTCGCCGGCTCGATCTCGGCGTCATGGCGGCCTTTGGCCAGCGCCTGGGAAACAGCGCGGGCCTCGGCCATGCCCATATCGCTTTGGATCAAAACCTCTTCCAGTTCGGCCAGGGTGGCGGCGTCCAGCTTCTTCTTGGTGAAAAAGCTGGCCAGACCGCTGGCGGATTTGCCCAGGCCCTGTTTCAGCCGTGCGAAAAGCCCACCCGTGCCGCTCATGCCGCCAGATTTCCCAAAAGCTGGCCGCCCGCATGGGTCAAAGCCAAAGTGACAAGCGCCCCTTGCGGAATGGTGCCTTCGAAACGCACCGGCGCAAAACAGCGCGTGTGGCCGATATTGTTTTTCTCGGCCAGGATTTCCTGACGGCTGCCGGACAAAAGCGCAAAACGCGCCGCGCGCACCGTATCGCCTTTTGCCCTCAGAAGCGCCGCCCGTTCGCGCACCAGCTTGGGATCAACCTTCGGCATGCGCGCCGCCGGCGTGCCCTTGCGTGGCGAGAACGGAAAGACATGCAGGAAGGAAAGGCCGGCATCATCCGCCAGCGACAGGCTGTTCTGAAACATGGCTTCGTCTTCGGTGGGAAAGCCGGCGATCAAATCGGCGCCGAAGGCGGCGTCTGGCCTATAGCGACGCACCGTATCGCAAAAACCGATGGTATCGGCCCTGGAATGGCGGCGCTTCATGCGTTTGAGGATCATGTCATCGCCCGACTGGGCGGACAGATGAAAATGCGGCATCAGCCTTTCTTCTTCGGCGATGACGGCGAACAGTTCGGCATCGGCTTCAATGGAATCCAGCGATGACAGCCGCAGGCGCTTGATCCCCGGTACCAGTTTCAGCAACTTGCGCACCAAGATGCCAAGGGTGGGAGCGCCAGGCAGATCAGCGCCGTATGACGTGAGGTTCACGCCCGTCAGCACGATTTCGGCAAAGCCTTTTTCGGTCAGCCGCCGCGCCTCGGTCACCACTTCGCCCATACCGACACTGCGCGAATTGCCCCGGCCATAGGGAATGATGCAAAACGTACAGCGGTGATCGCAGCCATTTTGCACCTGCAGGAAGGCGCGGGTGTTGCCGTCGAAACTGTCCACCATCTGGGCAGCGGTTTCGCCCACGCTCATAATGTCGTTGACGCGCACCCGCTCCAATTGAAGACCGGCATAGCTTTCGGCGGCCAGTTTTTCGCGGTTGCCCAGCACCTGATCCACTTCCGGCATGGCGGCATAGGTTTCCGGTTCGGTCTGAGCGGCGCAGCCGGTGACAATGATGCGGGCCGAGGGACGGCTGCGGCGGATCTTGCGGATGGCCTGGCGCGACTGGCGCACCGCCTCGGCCGTCACGGCACAGGTGTTGACCACCACGGCGTCCCGCAGCTGCGCCTCGGCGGCGCGAAGCTTGATCGCCTCGCTCTCATAGGCGTTGAGGCGGCAGCCAAAGGTTACAACTTCAATGCTCATAACTTGTTCAGGTCCACGGTGCCGGTGAAGCTGGTGATGCCCGGTCCCGTCATCAGCACATGGCCGTCTTCCTCGCGCCATTCGATGGTCAGCGGGCCGCCATCCAGCAGCACTTCGACTTTACGGTCGGTCAATTTTTTGCGGATCGCCGCCACGGCGGTGGCGCAGGCGCCGGTGCCGCAGGCCAGGGTAATTCCCACGCCGCGCTCCCACACCCGCATGCGGATACGGCCTTTATCAATAATCTGGGCGAATTCGACATTCACCCGGGCCGGGAACATGGGATGGGTTTCGATCATGGGGCCGATATGGGCCACCGGCGCCCGTTCGGCATCGCCCACGAACAGCACGCAATGGGGATTGCCCATATTGGCGGCGCTGGCGGTAATGGTGCGGTTGTCCAGGGGAAACTGGAACTGGGTGGTATCCTTGTGTTCGGCCAGCGGAATTTCGTCCCATTTCAGGCGGGGCGCACCCATATCCACCATCACCAGGCCTTTGCCGGCGTCATGGCACAGCAGAGAGCCGCCTTTGCTTTCCAGCCGCACCCGGGCCAGGCCCCGCTCATCCATCAAAAGGCGCCCCACACAGCGTGTGGCGTTGCCGCAGGCCTCGACCTCGCTGCCATCGGCATTGAAGAAGCGGAGGTAAACATCGGCGCTGGCGCTGCCGGGCAACAGCATCACCACCGTGTCGCAGCCAATGCCGAAATGCCGGTCAGCGATGCGCCGCGCCAGTTCCGACGTCATGTCTATGGCCTGAATCCGCGCGTCAAAGACGGCGAAATCATTGCCCAGACCCTGCATTTTGCGAAATGGCACCATGCCGGGCCTTATATGGGTTTGCGGCTGACTTTGCCATTGCTTAGGCTGCTGATTATGCGCGCAAAGCTTGCCTTCCTTTTTGTCATGCTGGGCGTTCTTTTTGCAGGAGCGCCCGCCGTGACAGCCCAGGAACCCGATCCCTATGCCTGGCTGGAAAATATACACGGCCAAAAGTCGCTGGAATGGGTGGCGGGACAGAACAAGACCGCGCTGGGGCTTTTGAAGGCCGATCCGCGCTACCAGAAAAATTACGACAGCATCTTGCAGGTGCTGGATGCCGCCGACCGTATTCCTTATGGCAGCCTGGATCACGGCTTTGTCTATAATCTTTGGCAGGACGCCAAAAATCCCAAAGGCATCTGGCGGCGCACCACCGCCGCCGATTACCAGACCAAGGCGCCGCACTGGCAGACGCTGCTGGATGTTGACGCGCTGGCCAAAGCCGAAAAGGAAAACTGGGTCTTTGCCGGGGCGGAATGTTCGCCGGGCCAGGTCCGCTGCCTGGTGCGGTTGTCGCGCGGCGGCGGCGATGCGGTGGTGATCCGCGAATATGATCTGAAGGCGATGAAACTGGCGGCGGATGGCTTTGCGCTGCCCGAAGCCAAGTCCGACGCCACCTATTTGAATGACAATACGGTGCTGTATTCCACGGCTTTGGACGGCGCCACCACCTCCAGCTATGCCCGCATCGTCAAGCAATGGACGCGCGGGACGCCCATCGCCGGCGCAAAAACCATCTATGAAGGGGACGTCGCGGATGTCGGCTCCACGGCCAGCGCCTTTCATTCCGATGAGGGTGATTTCGCGGTCATTGTCCGCAATGTCACGTTTTTTGAGACGGACTATTTCGTCCTGAAAGACGGTAAAGCCGTGAAGCTGCCTTTGCCGCGCTCGGCCAATCTGCAGGGCGTGGTGCTGGGCGGCACGCACATGATCGTCACTCTGCGCGATGACTGGAAGGAAGGCGGCAAGAGTTTCAAAAAAGGCGCGCTGGTGTCATTGACCCTGGGTGATTTCCTCAAATCCGGCAAAGCACCCCATGTCGTCGCGCTTTACACGCCGGATGCGCGCGCCTCAGTGGAACAGGTGGTGGTGACCGGCCATACCGTGCTGGCCGCCATTTCGGAAAATGTCATCGGCCGCGTCATGCGGTTCAATATTGGCGATGTGGACGGCGATGAATGGACCAGCGGCGATGTGGCGTTGCCCAAGGGCGGGGCGGTGGGCATCGCCGCGGCGGATGAATTTGTTTCGGACAAGGCGCCCAATGTGCAATTCACCTATCAGGCTTATCTGACCCCGCCCACGTTGTACGACTACAGCACGGTGCGTGACGGCGCGCCCAAGGCCATCAAATCGCTGCCGGCGCGGTTTGATGCCTCAAACCTTGTCACCGAACAGTTCGAGGCCACCAGCAAGGACGGCGCCAAAATTCCCTATTTCGTGACGCGGCC
>CAIXUE010000177.1 GCA_903922545.1 uncultured Alphaproteobacteria bacterium
CATGGAAATCAAGGGCCGCGATCTTCTCAATGGCGTGCCCAAGGAAATCACCATCACCCAGCGCCATATCGCCGAAGCCCTGGCTGAACCTGTGGGCGCGATTGTCGAGGCGGTGAAAGTGGCGTTGGAAGCAACCCCGCCGGAACTGGCCGCCGATATCGTGGACAAGGGCATTGTCTTGACCGGCGGCGGCTCGCTGCTCGCCAACCTGGACCAGGTGTTGCGGGAAGAAACCGGCCTGCCGGTTTCCATCGCCGATGATCCTTTGTCCTGCGTCGCGCTGGGCACCGGACGGGTGCTCGAGAACACCAAAGGCATGCGTCACGTTCTTTCCACGGCGTTTTAGGGCGAAGGGCGGGGGCCGCATTCATGGCCAACAACAGCTGGAAAATCGCCCGCCGCAGCAATGCCCAGCTTCCGCTTGTCATCGTGCTGGCGCTTGCCGTGGCGCTGGTGCTTCTGGGCAAGTCCCAGTCCGGCCTGTTCGACCGCGCCCGCATGCGCATCACCGACTGGATGGCGCCCACCCTTGAATCCGTCCGCGCCCCGATTGAAGGCTTCAACCGCTTCATCGGCTCGATGGACGAGCTGTTCGTGGTCTATCGCGAAAATCTGGCGCTCAAGGATGAAAATGCCCGCCTCAAGCAATGGCGCAATGTCGCCGTGGTGATGCAGGGCCGGGTGCAGCATTACCAGGAAATGCTGCATGCGGTGCCCGATCCCGACGTCAATTCCGTCCTGGCGCGCGTCATTGGCCGCGCCAGCCGGCCGTTCCTTCAGACCATGATTTTGGATGCCGGCGAAGGCACAGGCGTCAAGCCGGGCGAAGCGGTGGTGGATGCGCGCGGCATGATCGGGCGGATTTATCTTTCGGGCGATCACACAAGCTGGGTGATCCTGCTCACCGATCTCAACAGCCGCATTCCCGTCACCATCGCCGCGGCCAACGGCAAGCCTTCAAGCCTGCAGGCCATCATGACCGGCGACAACACGGCCGAGCCGGTGCTCGATACCCTGTCGCAGTCAGTGACTCTCAATCCAGGCGACCAGGTGGTCTCTTCCGGCGATGGCGGATTGCTGCCGCCGGGCCAGCCCATCGGCACTGTGGTGGGCACGCGCGGCGCCTATCGCGTGGCGCTGCTGGCCGATGCCTCCGCCAGCGAAGATGTCGAAGTGCTGGGCTTCCGCCATCCGGCCGAAGATTTGCCGGCCGCCACCACCGGCCAGCTTCCCGCGGTGGCCGCCGGGCTTCCCCCGGCTACCGCCACGCCGCCAGCCCCGCCGCAAGCCGCCGCTGGAACATCCACTGCAGCGGGGTCCACGCCCAAACAGCCCTTGCCCCAGATGCCGCGCCCGGCCCCCAATATCTCCGCCGCGGTTCAACAGGAACCCGTTCACACCCCTGCCCCTGAAGACAGGCGCGATTAGCCGATGGCCGCTCAAGACCGCGCCAGGCTGATGATGGGGGCAAGGTTCCTGGCCGCGCTGGTTCCCCTGTTCTGCGGCTTGCTGGGCGTCTTGTTCTCCAACCTGCCAGTGACGCTGTTTGGCGGCCTGGTTCCCCCGCCGCTGCTGGGGTTCATTCCGGTCTATTTCTGGTGCCTGGTGCGGCCCGACCTGATGACGCCCGCCGCCGCCTTCGCCATCGGCATCCTGCAGGACGTGATGTCCGGCGGTGCGCCCGGGATCTGGACCCTGTCCTTTGTCGTTGCCTATGCCGTGATCCAGCGCCAGCGCGACGCATTTGCCGGTCTTTCAGGCGTGGCCGCCGTTCTGGGTTTCGCCACCGCCATGCTGATTGTTTGCGCCATCGCCTGGCTGGCCACCGCCGCGCTCTATCATCCGGCGCCCTTGGGCCCCATCGTGGCCGAGCTCGCCATCACCGTGTTATTCTATATTCCCGGCGCCTTTGTGGTCGGGGCCATCCACCGCCGCCTGGTGGGGCCGCTGAGAAGTGACTTCTGATGCCGCTGTTCGATAAAAAAGACAAAAGCCGTTACGCCACCTTCACCCGCCGCGCGCTGGGTGTTTCCGGCGGCATGACGCTGGTGTTCGGGATCCTGGGCGGGCGGCTCTACCAGCTCCAGATCCGCGACGGCGAGGAATACAAAGCCGAAGCCGAAGACAACCGCATCTCCGAGCGGCTGATCGCGCCGCCGCGCGGGCGCATCTATGACCGTTTCGGGGTGGAGCTTGCCAACAACCGGCGCAACTATCGCGTCCTTCTGGTTTCCGAACAGGCCAGCGAAGGTGTGCCCGAGGCGCTGGACACCATCTCCAAGGTCATCCAGCTCAACGACGTCCAGAAAAAGCGCATCGCGCAAACCATCGCCGAGAACAAAAAATTCGTGCCCGTGCCGGTGGCGGAAAATCTTTCCTGGGAAGAATTCTCCCGCATAAACATGCATCTGCCCTATCTGCCGGGCGTGCAGCCTGATGTCGGCGAGAGCCGCGACTATCCTTTCAGCGACGCCATGGTCCATATCCTGGGCTATGTCGCTGCCGTGTCTCCTGAAGACATCAATGGCGATGACGATCCCTTGCTCACCCAGCCGGGATTCCGCATCGGCAAGCGCGGCATTGAAAAAACCTTCGACCGCGATGTGCGCGGCGAGGCGGGCGCCAGCCGTGTCGAGGTCAACGCCTATGGCCGCGTCATCCGCGAACTGGGGCATGAAGCCGGCACGCCGGGCAAGGATGTCTGGCTCACCATCGATGCCGAGCTCCAGAAATTCACCGCCCAGCGCTTGAACGGCGAAAGCGCCGCCTGTGTGGTGATGGATGTGAAAAATGGCGATGTCCTGGCGCTTGCCTCCACGCCCGGTTACGACCCCAACTGGTTCAACAATGGCGTCACAGACACGCAATGGCGCCAGCTCACCACCACCGACTACAAGCCGCTGCTGAACAAGGCCATCGGCGGCACCTATCCGCCCGGCTCGACCTTCAAGACCGCGATGGCGCTGGCGGCGGTGGACAATGGAATGGACGATCTTGTCGTCGATTGCACAGGCTCGATTCGGCTTGGCGACCATATTTTCTATTGTGATGCCTGGAAGATTGGCGGCCACGGCAATTGCAGTCTGCAGCGCGGCATCCAGGTCTCATGCGACGTTTACTTCTACGAAGTGGCGCGGCGGCTGGGCATCGACAAGATGGCCGATGCGGCCCATGCCCTGGGACTTGGTTCGCCCACCGGCATCGAGCTGCCCGGAGAGTTGGGAGGGCTCATCCCGACCCGGGCCTGGAAGATGGCGCGGTTCGGCGTTGCCTGGCAGCAAGGCGAGACCCTGGTAAACGGCATCGGCCAGGGCTATGTGCTCGCCACCCCGCTCCAGCTCTGCATGCAGGCCGCGCGGCTTGCGTCCGGCAAGGCGGTTGCGCCGCGATTGGCCCATCAGGTCGGGGCCACGCCTTCGCCGCGCCCACAGTTCGCGCCGCTGCCATTCTCGGACAAGGCATTCGCCATGGTGCGCGAGGGCATGGGCATGGCCGTCAACGCGCCGGGCGGCACGGCTTATGGCTCGCGGATTCTGCAAACAGGCTTTGAGATGGCCGGCAAGACCGGCACCGCCCAGGTGCGGCGCATCACCGCCGAAGAACGCCGTGGCGGAATGACGCCGCAGAGCCAGCTGCCCTGGGCTTATCGCGAGCATGCCCTGTTCGTCGCTTTCGCGCCGGTCGAGCAGCCGCGCTACGCCATTTCGGTTGTTCTTGAGCATGGCGGCAACGCCCATACCGAGC
>CAIXUE010000178.1 GCA_903922545.1 uncultured Alphaproteobacteria bacterium
TTGCGGATATCCGGCCGGCCGGTGACGGTGCGCAGCAGCCCCAGAAATTCCGGGCCATTGAGATATTCCGACACTTCATGGATGGGGTGGCCCGGATCCTTGCCGCCAAAATAGGTCTGCAGCATCGGATACTTCAAATATTGATAGGCAAATCCGCTGCGTGCTTTTTCCAGCGTCGCCGCGATGCGGGCGTTTTCGTCGCCCTCTCCGCTCTCCGACAACGAAAGCTGCCAGGGCAGCCCTTCCATGATCTGCGCCACCGTTTCGGCGGAATCCGGCGCCAGCACATTGCCAATGCGCACGATGCCGCCCGCGGCATAAGCCCTGGCATACAGGCCAACATCCAATGCGGGGTTCAACTCAAGACGCAAGGCCAACGCAAATCTCCCGGCGGGCGAAAATCGCGCGAAGTCCTAGCAGGCAAAAAGCCGCCTCTCAAGCGCGCCCGTATCCGGCTTGTTATTTGCCGCCGCCCATCGTGGCATAGCCATCCATGGCGGTGGCAAGCTCGACATCCTTGGCCGTCACCCCATCCGCGTCATGCGTCGAAAGCGTCACTTCGACCTTGTTATAGACATTGAACCATTCGGGATGATGATCCATTTTCGCGGCCAACAGCGCGGTGCGCGTCATGAAAGAAAAAGCCGCGTCAAAATCCACAAACTGGAATTTGCGGCTGATGGCCTCGCGGTCTTTGACCAGTTGCCAATCGGGCAACCGCTTCAAAGCCGCCTTCAATTCTTCAATCGTCAGCTTCTTCGTCATAGAAATTCTCCAACGGGTAGTCTTGTTCAATCCGGTAGATGCTGCCATCCGAGGTCAGCTTGCTGGAATAAAGATGAAACGCGCCAACGGTGAATTCGGCGCTGGTGTAAAGCGCATTGTGGGTCAGCCATTCCATGAGCTTGCCCGGTTCAGACCCACGCATCCGCGCCAGGCTGACATGCGGGATGAATTTGTGAGCATCCTGTGGTTGGCCGACCCGGCGAATAGCGTTATCGACTTTATGCTGCAGATGTTCCAGCGCCTCATTCTTTCGCACCCCCGCCCACAGCCGCTTGCCGCCAAACTGGCCCACGGCATGAAGTTGCAGATCGAAGGCCGGCACATGAGTGGCGGAAAGCGCATCATCCAGCATGGCAGCATCCGGGCCATTCACTTCGCCGATGAAGCGCAAGGTCAGATGCAGTTGTTCCCGCGTCATCCAGCGCGCGCCCGGCACGCCGCCCTGAATCAACATCAGGGATTGCGCAACCTTGTCCGGCACGCTCAAGGCAACAAACAGCCTCACCGGGCGCGGCCCAGCGGCAAGCGGCCGCGAAACGCCAGAAGCACCACGCCATAACCGATGCCGCCACAGATGATCGCCGCGGCCAGCGCCAGCACATCATTATGCAGATGCAGAAGATTGGCGCCCGCCCAGGCGCCCGCCCCGGTCGCCAGCGCCGCCAGCAGCGCCGCCGGCAACGCGCGCAAGAATTCCCGTTCGATCGACAGCAAATCGCGGCTGCGTCCCAGCCAGGTCAAAAGCCCAACATTGACCCAGGCGCCAAAGGCGGTGCCCAGCGCGATGCCCCCCACGCCCATGCCCATGCCCCACACCAATCCAATCTTCAGCCCGATATTGCAGGCCATCGCCACCAGCGTGGCGCGCACCGGCGTCGCGGTATCGTGGCGTGCATAAAAAGTCGATTGTACAATCCGGATCAGCGCCTGGGCTGGCAAACCAATGCCATAGGCCGCCAGCGCCAGCGCCGCCGCGCCCGCCGCGCTGCTGTTGAAAGCGCCATGCACCAGATAAGCATGCATGATGGTCTGCGGCACGGCGATAAAAGACACCATGAAAGGCAGCGTCAAAATCAGGGTCAGCGCCGCGGCGCGGTTCTGTGCGGTGTGTGAACCGCTGGTGTCGCCGCGCGTCAGCCGCGCCGACATTTCCGGTAACAGCACAGTGCCCAGCGCTACGCCAAGCACGCCCAAGGGCAATTGGTTGATGCGGTCGGCATAATAAAGCGCGGTCCGGCTGCTGGTGGGAAGCAGGCTGGCCAACAGCGTATCAATGAAAGGTGAAATCACGATGGCGGAGGCGCCAATCGTCACCGCGCCAAACGCCTTGAAGAATTCGGCCACCTCGCGCGTCCAGCGCGGCCAGGTCAGGCGCAGCCACAATCCTTCGCGCGCCCCCGCCCAAAGAATAAAGACAAGCTGCGCGATACCGCCCAGCAGCACGCCCCACGCCGCCGCATAGGCGGCATTGGGAAACCAGCGCCAGGCCAGAAGCGTGGCGATCATCGCCAAATTCTGGAAATTCGACCAGGCGGCGGCGGCCCAGAATTTCTCGATGGCGTTCAGCATGGCGGAAAGCTGCACCGCCACCAGTGTCAGGATCAGATAGGGAAACGTAATACGCGCCAGCGCCACGGTCAGCGCGAACTGTTTGGGATTGGCGGCAAAGCCCGGCGCCAGCACATGAATGATCTGGGGCATGAAGATGGTGGCCAGCACCAGAAGCAGGATCTGCGCCGCCATCTGCCAGGCAAAAATCGCGTTGGCGAATTTGGCCGCCGCCGCATCCTCACCCCGCGCCCGAAGCGAAGCATAGCGCGGCAGGAAGGCTGGATTGATAGTCCCTTCACCGAAAATGGCGCGAAAATTGTTGGGAAAAATGAAGGCGACAATAAAAGCGTCGGAAAGAATGCCGCTGCCCAGCGTCCAGGCCATCACCGCATCACGGGCAAAGCCGGTGATACGCGACAAGAGCGTAAAGCCGCTTACCGATGCCAGGCGCTTCAGCATCAGTGCCTCACCTGACCATTTGGAATTTGGGCCAGCATCTTTTTCACATAGGGCAACATGCGCGCGACAACGATCTTTACCCCCGCCGGATTGGGATGCATGCCATCGGCCTGGTTCAGCTTGGGGTTCATCGCCACGCCATCCAGGAAAAACGGATAGAAGACAACATTGTAATCCTTGGCCAGGCGCGGATAGATGGCATCGAACTGTTTCACATAGTCTTCGCCCAGATTGCGCTGGGCCTGCATGCCGGTCAGCAGTACCGCGACATGATCCTTTTGCAGCCGGGTCAAAATCGCGCGCAGGTTTTTCTCAGTCACATCCGGCGGAACACCGCGCAGCATGTCGTTAGAACCCAGTTCGATAATGGCGGCGTCCGGATGGTCGGCCAGCGACCAGTCCAGCCGCGACAACCCGCCAGACGATGTGTCGCCCGACACCCCGGCGTTCTCCACCTCGGCATCAATACCCGCCGCTTTCAGCGCCGCCTGAAGCTGCACCGTGAATTCCGTTCCTGGCGGCAGGCCATAGCCTTGCGTCAGGCTGCTGCCCAGGGCGAGTATGTGCAGAACCTTCGCCTGGGCCGGCGCGGCCATGCTTAAAAACAGGCATCCCACAAGAATGGTCTTGAATCGCAGCGCCATGATGGTCAGTTCTTGTACTTTCCAGAACGGGTCCTGATGCAGAATCCCCAAACCGCCATCAGCTTATCAGAAGTCCGCCTCCGGCTCGCCAGCACCGCCGGGCCGGTGGATATCCTCAATGGCATCACGCTGGCGGTGCCAAACGGCCAAAGTGTGGCGCTGACCGGCCCCTCCGGCTCGGGCAAGTCGTCGCTGCTGATGGTGGCGGCCGGGCTGGAACGGCCGACCAGCGGGCGGGTCCAGGTCTGCGGCACTGATATCACCGGCATGAATGAAGATGCGGCGGCGCGCTTCCGGCGCGGCCGGGTCGGCATCGTGTTTCAATCCTTTCACCTTATTCCCACCATGACGGCGCTGGAGAATGTCGCCGTACCGCTGGAACTGTCCGGCGAAAAAGATGCCTGGGACCGTGCCGAAGCCGAATTGAAAGCCGTGGGTCTGGCCGAACGCGGCGCGCATTACCCGGGGCAATTGTCGGGCGGTGAACAGCAGCGCGTGGCGCTGGCCCGCGCCATGGCGCCCCGCCCTGATGTTCTTTTCGCCGATGAGCCCACCGGCAATCTTGATGCCGCCAATGGCGTGGCCATCGCCGATCTGATTTTCGCCCTCAACGCCGGCCGCGGCGCCACGCTGTTTCTGGTGACGCATGAGGAAAATCTGGCGCGGCGCTGCCAGCGTGTGGTGCGGCTCCAGGGCGGGCGGATCGTCTCCGATGCATGATGTTCGCAGGGCCTGGACCTTCGCGCGGCGCGAATTGCGCGGCGGCATGGCCGGCTTTCGCATTTTCTTTCTCTGTCTGCTTCTGGGCACCGCCGCGATCGCTTCGGTGGAATCCCTCAGCGACGCGTTCCTGTCGGGTCTGCGCGATCAGGGCCAGACTTTTCTGGGCGGCGATGTTGCGGTGGAGTTGGTGCATCGCCCTGCCACGCCCAAAGAGCTGCAATTTCTTTCCGGTTATGGCCGCATTTCCAGCAGCGTCTCGATGCGCGCCATGGCCTATGCCTGGCGCGAAGGCAAACAGGCCGAACGCAATCTGGTGGAATTGAAAGCGGTTGATGCCAGCTGGCCGCTGTTCGGCGCGCCGGTTTTCACGCCCGGCCAGACAACTGCCGATGTGTTTTATTGCGAGGATGACGGCACCTGCGGCGCGGCGGTGGAACAGACCCTGCTCGACCGGCTGCATGTTGGGCGCGGCGATCTGATCCGCATCGGCGACGCCACCTTGCGGGTGATGGCGGTGATCGACAGCGAGCCCGACCGCATCTCCACCGGCTTTTCGCTGGGGCCGCATGTGCTGATTTCCACCCACGCCCTGGCCGCAACGCATCTGGAGCGGCCCGACAGTCTTATCAATTATACTTATCGCCTGGCCTTCACCCATGGCGCGACGATTGAGGGTTTCAAGGCCGATGCCGGCAATGCCTTTCCCGATGCCGGCTGGCAGATCCGTGACCGCACCGATGCCGCCCCCGGCATTCGCCGCTTTGTCGAACAGGTGGCGATGTTTCTTACCCTGGTGGGGCTGACCGCGCTGGGCGTGGGCGGTGTTGGCGCCAGCGAAGCGGTAAGTGCGTTCCTGGACCGCAAGCGGTTTGACATCGCCATTCTGAAATCTTTGGGCGCAGACGGAAAACTGGTGTTCCTGGTTTTCTTTTTGCAGGTGATGACGATCGCACTTGCCGCCGTGCTTCTGGGCGCGGCCATCGGTGCCGTATCGCCTTATGCCGTGGCCTATTTCTACAAA
>CAIXUE010000179.1 GCA_903922545.1 uncultured Alphaproteobacteria bacterium
CCGGCGACGGCTTCCGCTTCAGCCAGGAATCCGAATGCAGCTGGCTGCGTGTCACCCCGCGCACGCTCACCCTGGCGCATACTGCCGCCAGCATGGGCTCGTCCAGCCGGGCCACGGATATTACGGCGGGCCATCAGTTTGTGCTGGACGACAATTTCCGCCTTGGCCTGGCGGCGTCCTTCACCAATGATGCTTCGCAGGTGGAAAATTACAGCAGCGCCAACGGCCAGGGCTTTGCCGGCGGCGCGGTGGTCAAGGCGCTGTTCGACCCGTTGGTGGTGGCGCTGGCCGTTACGGGCGGCGAAAACACCAGCCACACCAGCCGCAACGTGGCGGGTAGCGCGGTGGCCAAAAGCCGCCAGTATGACGCTTTCCTGAATGAGCGCGCCCGCGTCTCGCTGCAGGCCTGGGGTGAGGATAATTTCTATCTGCGTCCCCTGGCGGAACTGAACGCAACCCAGATGCGCAATGGCGCCTTCCAGGAAAGTGGCGCCGGGGCGCTGGATCTGCTGGTGCCCACCTCCCACTATCAGTTCGGCACAGCCGGCGTGGGCGTTGAAGCCGGCGGCGAAGTCGATTTTGGTCCCGCCGCCGTGCTGCGTCCCTTTGTCGGCTATGAGTTCAAGCAGAATGTGTGGGGCAATACCCAGTCCATTGCCGCCAGCTTTGAAGGCGCGCCCGCCGGTGTGGCGCCGCTTCTGGTCACCAATACGCCGGACCGCAACCTGCACCAGGTCACGGCGGGCCTGGACCTGATCACCAGCGACAATGTCGATATCCGCTTCCAGTACACCGGCAGCTTTGGCGAAAAGACCCGCCAGGACACCTTCGGCTTCAAACTGGCGCTGCCGTTCTAATCCGCTTTACCTCCGCGCGAAGCGGCCCATAGCGACAGCGTATGGGCGAGCGCATAAAATGATACGTGAGTTCGACGGCTAGATTTGGAAAATTGGAGCGGGTGATGGGAATCGAACCCACGTATGCAGCTTGGGAAGCGGGCTTGTTTTCAATTGATTCAACAGCATGAATGTAAAACCACGCTTATCCACGCCAATTGGATCAATGGGATATGTAGGGCGTGTAAAACCAAATTCCGGTGTTTCACAGATTGTCGAACGACCGCTTGTGACCCAAAGCGGACATTAGCGGTTGGGTCGACCTTGCCGGCATCTGCGACGACCCCTGGTTTTGTCCGCTTTACACATCACCTGCTGCCGGACCACGTAAAGCGTCCGAACACCTTTAAGGTTGACGGCTCTGTCGAGGGCGGTCCACTGGTGCCGTCAATGTTCGAGCGCAGCGGCGCTGTCGTTGTGAGAAACGACTGGCCCTGTCTCGCGGCTTTGGCGCAGTTCCTCCTTTAGCTCGCCGACCTCCCGTTCCAAGCGTTCAATGCGATCCATCGTGTACAAAAAGGCCACTGCGGTGCCGAGGCCGACGAGGGTGTTCATGTTGGTGGTGCCGTGCTGGAGGGCGCGGACGGCGCTGATGTAGATGCCACGGCCAGCCCAAACGACAATGACGGCAG
>CAIXUE010000180.1 GCA_903922545.1 uncultured Alphaproteobacteria bacterium
GGACAAGCTCGGCGACATTGCCCCGCTCTTTATAGGTGGGCAGGACGATGGAAAGCCGGGCGCTGGACACGAAGGAAATCCCCCTGGATCAGAGGGATTTCCATTAGCGCCGCCCTGACGTCAAGAGAAATTCTGCATCTGCCGCGCGCCCGCTCAAGGCGCTGTCGCGCGCGGGCGCTTGGCATGCTTGAAATGGCTGAATTGCTACCGATCAGCCATTTCAAGCATGGAAGAAGTTGGCGTAGCTGAAATAGATCACCACGCCCGCCAAAACCGCCAGGCCAAGGCTGACCCGAAGGACCCAGCGCACCGTGCCGGTTTCGGCGCCCTGGCGCGCGTCCTGGGCGCCAATGTCTTCGGCATGCCGTTGTTCATTTGTCTGTACCATGATGCTTACTCCCTATTCCGCTGCATGACCCGGCATACGGGCTTGCAGTTCGCCAATCGCATTTTCGATCTGCAGCGCCAGAACGCCGCCTTCCGTGCCGGCGAGCCAGGCGCGCAGAATTTCAAGCCGCTCACCATCGTTGAAGCGCCGGTCGCGGATCACATCACCGGGCAACCGGTAAAAACGGGCCGGCCGATTTCTGATTTCTTCGATAAGCCTTTTTTCCATGACGCCTGCTGTCAGATGCTGCCGGCCAGTGCCAAGACCAGCACCACCACCAGCACCAGGCCGAGCGTGCCGGAGGGGTAATAGCCCCAGCCCCGGCTATGGGGCCAGGAAGGCCAGGCGCCCAGGAGCAGAAGAAGCAGGACGATGATCAAAATAGTTCCCATGCAATGCCTTTCCTGGAATTTCCATCATAGGGAACTCCGCTATGGGACGGGGGTTCCGGCCGGGTAAGGAAACTCCGCCGCCGTCTGGCCGTTTCCTTTTGGTGTGGAGACAGGAGTTTGCGTCATGAACAACAATCGCCGGATCATGCTTTGCGGCGCCGCCTTGGCCACGCTGTTCGGTGTAACAAGTGTTTGGGCCGATCCCGCGCCGGCCATAGCCGCCAACAACAGCAGCAGCGGGATGATCGCCCTGAACAGTTTGCCCGATGCACCCGCCACATTGGCCACCGCCAAGGTTGCGGACGCCAAAGGCCTGACGGTGGGCGGGGTTCAAAAAATTGTCATGGATGCCAATGGCAAACCCGTGTCGGTGGACGTGTCTCTGCTGGGATCAGGCGCGGTGGTGGCGATTGACGCCGCCAAATTCAATTACGATCAGGGTCATAATGTTCTGACGGCTGAGCTGGATGCCCAGCAGATCGCCGCCGCGCCCCGCGCGCCCCAAAGCTGATTGCTGATCCAAATCCGGGCGCCCGGCGTATAAGAGACAAATAGCAAGCGCGGCCAAGTCCAGCTATACTGGCTGGCCTACGGCCTTCCCGGGGAAACGCCCATGAGCCTTATCCCTTCGTCTTTCATCGCCGACAAATGGCGCAAGGCGATTGCCCGCATCGATACCGGAAACCTGACCTTTATCGCTCCCGATGGCGAGGTGACGGAAATTCGCGGTATTCATCCAGGCCCGTCGGCGCGCTTTGAAATCAGCGACTGGAGCGTTTTGCGGCGAATTCTGGCGCGCGGCGATATCGGCCTGGGCGAGGAATTCATCGCCGGATCCTGGACCAGCGACAATGTCGAGAATCTGATCAGCCTGTTCCTGCTGAACCTGGACAAGCTGGAAGATTTTTCCGACGGCAATTTCGCCAACCGGCTGGCCTTTGTAATTCACAATGCGCTGGTGCGGCGCAATTCGGTGGCCGGTTCGTCGCGCAACATCAAAGCGCATTACGATGTGGGCAATGAGTTCTACAAACTCTGGCTGGACCAGAGCATGACCTATTCTTCGGCGCTTTATGCCGGGACCGACGAGCTTTACCGCGCCCAGCAGAACAAATATGAGCGCATTCTTTCCAAATTCGAAAAGACAAAAGCCTCGGTGCTGGAAATCGGCTGCGGCTGGGGCGGCTTTGCCGAGCGCGCGGCGCAATCCGAACATAACGTGACGGGCCTGACCATTTCGCCGGCCCAGCATCAGTTCGCCAATCAAAGATTGGGCGGCGCGGCGGATATTCGCCTGGAAGATTACCGCAAATGCAAAGGCCAGTTCGACAATATCGTCTCCATCGAAATGTTCGAGGCGGTGGGCGAACATTACTGGCCGCAATATTTCGCGTGCGTGGCGGAGAGGCTGAAGCGCGGCGGCCGCGCCATCGTCCAGACCATCACCATCCGCGACGAGCTGTTCGAAGGCTATCGCCATCGTTCCGATTTCATCCGCCATTACGTCTTTCCAGGCGGCATGCTGCCGTCACTGGCGCGCTTTCGCGAGGAAGCTGAAAAGGCCGGGCTGAAATTCGCCGGCGCTTTTGCCTTTGGCGGCGATTATGCCCGCACCTTGCGCGAATGGTCGGCGCGGATGCAGGCCAAGAGCAGCGAGATCATGGCGCTGGGCCATGACGAGAAATTCCTGCGCAACTGGGAATTCTACCTGGGCATTTGCGCCGCGGCCTTCCAGGTCGCGCGCACCGATGTGGTGCAGGTCGAACTGGTCAACGCTTAAGGCCTGAGTGATTTCGCCCGTATCGCCGGCACTATCAGAAGCGACAACGCGAACAGCACCGCCAGCACCAGCCAGCCTTCATTTAGCGATTGGGTGAGGGCGGCGCGCTGCACCATGGGCGCGATCATCGCCTTGGTCAGTTCGTCCACCGGGCCCATGGCATGGCCGCGAAACAAGGCGGTGGGAAGGCCCACCAGCCTGGCCGCGCCGGCATCACCGGCCTGAAGGCGGTTCACCAATGCGGCGGCATGGCCGGCGGTGCGGCTGGACACCAGCGTGTCGATCATGGCGATGCCGATCGCCCCGCCCAGATTGCGCATCAGGTTGAAAAGGCCGCTGGCGTCGGGGACGTCGGCCTCGGACCATCCTTCCAGCGCCAGGCGCGTGGCGGGAAGAATGCAGAGCATCACCGCCAGCCCCCGCAGGATCTGCGGCCAGAACAGGCCCCAGAAATCGCTTTGCGGCGTCACCAACCCATTGGAAAAAAGCCCCAGCCCGAACAGCACAAAGCCGATGGCCACCAGAAGCCGGTTGTCCATCCGCGATTCCAGAAGCGCCGCCACCGGCGCCATCAGGAGCTGGGCTGCCCCCGACACCATCATGATCTCGCCGATCTCAAGCGGGCTGTGGCCGCGCACCAGGCCCAGGAACAGGGCCAGCATGTACACCGAGCCATAAAGCCCCATGCCGAAGACAAAGGAGAGCGCGCTGCCCAGGGCGAAAGCGCGGTGGCGAAAGCGGCGAAGATCGATGAACGGCATGGCGTGGGTGAAGGCGCGCCAGCCGCCCAGCAGCGCCGACACCGCGCAAATGCCGCCGATAGAAAAAACAAAGCTACCCTGCCAATGGCGGCCCGGCGCTTCGTTGAGCAACAATTCCAGCGAGGCCAGGAAAATCGCCGCCAGCACAAGGGTGGCGTAATCGAGTTTGCGCAGGATAGCCGGTTCAGCCTCGCCCACCCGCACGCACGACGCCACCACCAGACAGACAGCAAGGCCGGGAAAAATATTGACCAGGAAAATCCAGTGCCAGGAATAATGCTGGGTGAGCCAGCCGCCGATGAACGGTCCGATGGTGGGTGCGGTGACGGCGAAGGTGCCCGCCAGGGTGGTGGCGAGGATCTCGCGTTCTTTTGGCATCATCACAAAGATGGAAGTGAAGACGGCCGGGATCAGCATGCCGCCGAAAAAGCCCTGGATCACGCGCAGCCAGACCAGCATGTCGAAGCTGGTGGCGAAGGCACAGGCGAGACTTGCCAGCGTGAAGCCGAGCGTGGCGGCGACAAACATCCAGCGCAGCGACAGGGCGCGGGTGAGAAGCCCCGTCAGGGGAATGGCGATCACCTCGGCGGTGAGATAGCCGGTTTGAATCCAGCCCAGCTTTTCCGGCGCGATGCCAAGCGCGCCGCCGATGGTGGTGAGGGCGCTGGCCACCACCTGAATATCCAGCACAGCCATGAACAGCGCCACGCACATGGCGGTGAAGCCCAGCCAGAGCAGGACGGGATTTACGCGCGCCATGAAAGCGCCCGCCCATCCATCACCCGCCGCCACAAGGGCGGCGCCAGGGCCATAAGAATGCTGCCGGCATAGCCAAAAGGCAGTTCGGGCGCATCATGCCGCCGCAGGGTCTGATAGGCGGCCGCCGGGCGGCGGTGATGATGGGAATGCCGGCCCATGTTGAAGACCAGCGCATTGGCCAGGACATTGCTGCTGTTCCAGCTATGGCGGTCAGCCAGTGCTTCCAGTTTTCCATCCGCGCCCGCGCCCCGCATCAGGCCGTAATGGGCGATGTAGTTGAAAAGTTCCAGCACCAGAATGGCCACCGCGCTCTGGCAAAGAAAAAACAACAAGGCGCGCGGGCCGATAAAAAAGCCGATGGCTGTGAACAACAGAGCCATCACGGCCATATCGAGCCACAATCGATGCCCGCCTCGCCGCTGTTCGAAAATCCAGGCTTCGCGGAACTGGCCCGCCAGGGTGCGCAGGAAAAAGCGGTAGAAGCTTTCGCCCAGCCGCGCCGTGGCCGCATCCCTGTCCGTGCCGGCAAAGCGATGATGGCCGTGGATATGGGCGATGCGGAAATGCCGGTAACTCATGGCGGTGAGAAGAGCCGTGCCCAGCATCGCCTCACGCGCATCACCGCTGTGGATCGCTTCATGGGCGCAAAGCACGCCGAACACGCCCGTGGTGACGCCCAAGCTCACAACCAGCGCAAGGAAACCCGCCGGGCTTGTTTGCTGTGAAATCCAAAGGCCCCAACCCGCCGCGATCAACTGCAGCGGAATATAAAGCCAGAGCAGAAGCCGGAAGGATTTGCCATCCGCGCCTTGCGGCCCGTCACCGCGCGCGGCGAGGAATTCCGCCGCCACCAGCGCCGCCAGCAGCAGCGCCACGCTGAGGAAGGGACCGGCCGCACCCAGCCCGTAATAGAAAAGCGGAATGGAAAACAGGAACAGAAACGGCCCGCTGTAACGCAGCATCACGCATGTCCCGCACGGCGCAGGGCCAGGCCGGTTTCTTCCTGCCGGATGCGCCAGAACAGAAGCATGCCATTGGCCAGGAAAAAGACCAGCGCCACCCCCGTTTCATCGAACACCAGCGGCAGCACCAGAATTTCCCCCGCCACCACCAGATAATTGGGATGGCGCACAAAACGGTAAGGCCCGCTTGTCACCAACGGCGCGCCGGGCAGGCAGATGATGCGGGTTGTCCAGTAAGGCCCCAGCGTGGCCAGCACCCATAGCCGCAGGCCTTGCAGCACCACAAAGATGGCGAGAAAGCCCCAATGGATGGGCGCGGCATGCGGCAGGTACCACAGGATCGCGGCCAGCCAGGCGGCATGCAGCGCCACGATCAAAGGATAATGCGCCGCGCCGATTTCAAAGGCGCCGCGCGCCAGAAGCGCTTTTGTATTGCGCCGGGCCAGAACCAATTCCCCCAGTCTTTGCAGCGCCACCAGCGCCAGAATGACATAGGGCAGCGTGTTCATCGCCCGTCCAGCATCAGGAAAGTCGAGGTAAAGCCAGGGCCCAGCGCGGTGAAAAGCGTCTGCTTGCCCATCAGCGCGATGCGTTCGGCGACGAACAAAGCGGTGACGGCGGACATGTTGCCGAAATCGCGCAGCACGCCGCGGCTTTCCTTCAAATCGCCGCGCTGCATTTCCATGGCGTCTTCCAGTGCATCCAGCACCTTGGCGCCGCCGGGATGACAGGCAAAGCCGGAAATGTCGGACAGCGCGATTTTGTTGCGGGATAAAAACTCGTCCAGCAGGCCGCGGAAATCGCGCGCCACCAGATCGGGAATGCTTTTGGCGAAGCGGGCCTTGAGCCCGTCTTCCGCCATGTCCCAGCCCATGATGTCGAGCGAATGCGGCCAGGTATATTCACCGGAAGCGCCGACCACGGGCCCCTCGCCTTCGGTGGAAATAATGGCGCCGGCGGCGCCGTCGCCGA
>CAIXUE010000181.1 GCA_903922545.1 uncultured Alphaproteobacteria bacterium
GCGCGGCGCCAGCAGGAACTGGGTCAGACCAGCGCGCTGGGCCTGCTCACCGCCGAACAGGCAGAGCAGCAGACCCGCCTTGCGGTGATTCAGGCAGAAGCAAACCGGTTTGCCGACACCGCGGCGCTGTATCAGGCGCTGGGCGGCGGCTGGTGGAATCAGCCGGAACAGGCGCAAGAGAGGGGCACGAAGTCCGGCGGATGACTTGGTCCAGGCTGTGTAAGACGTGGTGTTCTGAAAGCTGTACACTCGAATAAAGCGCCTTTTATGTCACCAGCAATTTCGGCGCTGTGTTGACGAATGTCCGCTTTGGGTCATAAGCATCCATTGGACTGACCGGGTTCGAATGACCGCTTTCGGGTAAAGCGGACATTGGATGGATTGGGGGCGAATGACCGCTAGGCAAGACCGCCCCACTGATTGTCGATTGATTTCAGGTTAGCATCAGTTTCGAAAGAACGTAGGGAAAGGGGGATTACTCAGAACGAATACGACGAAAAAGCGCGGGCGCTGAAACAGCATCAGATCGAGATCGCCGCACGGATCGAACAACACCAGACCGGCGACGACGCATTCCGCACTACCTTGGAAGCCCTGATTTCTGTGGCTTCTCGCGCTGCGGACCTGTTTCAGCGTTCGAAAGTCGAGCAAAAACGTAAATTGATCTCGCTGGTCTTTTCGAACCTGCGCCTCAATGGGAAAATGCTAGATTATACAATGCGTTCGCCCTTCGACCTCATGGTCAATCGGCCAAATCATGCGAGTTGGTTGGGGGACTAGGATTCGAACCTAGACAGGCAGAGTCAGAGTCTGCAGTCCTACCATTAGACGATCCCCCAGCACGCCGGGCCGTGACCCGCCAAAAACCGGGTCAAGGAAAGCCCGTTTAGACTAGCCCGCCCCCGCTTTCAAGGACGCCAAAACCTTGGCCCAAAGGCCCTTTTTTAAGCCTTTGGCCTGGCCGGGGCCGCTGCCCAAGTCTGACCTTGTTACCCGCCTCGCTGTGCTAGGTTCCCCCTGATTTGCCCTGGAGAGGCTTTTTTGCACGCGCGCCGAACCCCCGGCAGAAAACAGTCCGCCACCCCGGTCTCAGGCTCGGGCGGGCCCGCGGCCCGTGGCCCGGCGCTGGCCGTGTTGGACCTGGGCACCAACAATTGCCGCCTTTTGATCGCCCGCCCCGCCGGGGATGAGCGTTTTCGCGCCGTGGATTCCTTTTCCCGCATCGTCCGGCTGGGCGAGGGCGTCGCCACCACCGGCAGGATCAGCGACGTCGCCATGGACCGCACCATCGCCGCCCTCAAAATCTGCGCCCAGCATATTGAGCGCAGCGGCGCCACCCATGTGCGCGCCATCGCCACCCAGGCGGCGCGCCTGGCCGGCAATGCCGATGTGCTGATCGCCCGCGCGCGCGATGAAGCCGGCATCACGCTTGAGATCATCACTCCGGACCAGGAAGCCGATCTGGCCGCCCTGGGCTGCGCCCCCCTGATCGGGCGCAAATTCAAGGGTGCGCTGATTTTTGATATCGGCGGCGGCTCGACCGAGATTATTCACCTGCGAAAAAGCCCGAACGGGTTTCAGAAAGAGTTCGCAGCCTCCTTGCCCTATGGCGTCGTCACGCTGTCCGAAAGTCATGGCGCCGCGGCGCAAAGCCGGGCCGGTTTTGACAAAATGCGCGCCGCCATGGTCGATGTCTTCAGGCCTTTCGCGAAGGAAAATTTCGATCCCGCCCATGAACATCTTCTGGGCACTTCGGGCACCGTCACCACTCTGGCGGCGCTGGCGTTGAAACTGCCGCGCTACAACCGCGCCAAGGTGGATGGCAGCTGGCACGAAACCCGCCACATTCAGCGCATTGTCGAACGCATCGCCAGCCTCGACGTTACGGGCATGGCCAAGCTTGGTCCCATCGGCGAAGAGCGCGCTGATCTGATGCTGGCCGGTTCGGCGATTTTCGCCGCCATCTGCGAATTGTGGCCCAGCCGCATGTTGCGTGTCGCTGACCGGGGCCTGCGCGAAGGCATGTTGCGCCAGTTGCGCCAGGAACTAAATCTATGAGCGGCAAGAAAGGCACCGATTCCGGCCGTGGCCGCCCCAAGGTGAAGGTCAAGAAAGACCGCACCATGAAAGCCTCGTCGCGCGAATGGCTGACGCGGCAGTTGAACGATCCCTATGTCCATGCCGCCAAAACCAGCGGCTATCGCAGCCGCGCCGCCTTCAAGCTGATCGAGCTGAATGAGAAATACCGCTTTCTGAAAAAAGGCGCCGCCGTGCTGGATTTGGGCGCGGCCCCCGGCGGCTGGAGCCAGGTGGCGGCCGAAAAAGGCGCCACTGTCGTTGCCGCCGATATTCTGGAGATGGAGCCTTTGCCCGGTGTCACCATCTTTCATGCCGATCTCACCGATAACGAGACGCCGGACATTTTAAAGGAAGCGCTGGGCGGTCCCGCCGATGTGGTGCTGTCCGACATGGCCGCCGCCACCACCGGCCATCGCCAGACCGATCATCTGCGCACCATGGCTCTGGCCGAAATCGCGCTGGAAATGGCGGAAGACACGCTGCGCCCCGGCGGCATTTTCATCGTCAAGTTTTTCCAGGGCGGCGCCACCGGCGAACTTCTGGTCCGCATCAAGAAATCTTTTGAGGCCGTCAAACACGTCAAGCCTCCCGCCTCCCGCGCGGATTCGGTGGAGCTTTATCTCGTCGCGGTTGGATTCAAGAAAAAGGCCCCGTCCCAATAAGGACGAGGCCTTCTTCGAACAAACGATAGAGAGGATTACGGCGCGGAGTGCAGGCTGATCGAGCCGATGCCGGCCGCGACATTCAGGCCCTTCTCGCCCGAAACGCTGAGCGGCTGAAGCGCGACAGACTTGTCGAGCCCGCCGACCAACACGTTGGCGCCAAGGCCGACGCCGATGGTGGCCTGCGCCGTGGCGCCGGCATAATCACCCTGAAGCGCGCCCTGACGAAGGTCGGAGGTGGGCGCGAACACGCCCCACACCAGCACTTCGCCGCCGGTGTAACCGACGTCAACGCCGAACTTGGAAATGGAGCCGGTGTAATGCTCCATGTGACCATTGCCGCGATAGGTGCAATGCAGATCCTTGGACGAGCCGAAAACAAAGCCCCAGCCGCTGGCCACATTGCAGGTCAGGTCGCCGACGCGAACGCCCGCGGGGGCCGCATTGGCGGCACCGGCACAGGCAA
>CAIXUE010000182.1 GCA_903922545.1 uncultured Alphaproteobacteria bacterium
GCTTCCACCTTGGTGCCCGACAGAACAACTGCCGCGCCCTGCGCGTGCAGCGACCTTGCGATCGCGCCACCAATCCCGCCGGAGGCGCCGGTTACCAAAGCTGTCTTGCCTGTAAGGTCGAACATTCGATCTTCCTTTTTAAACTCCTCACCCTGAGCCCGTCGAAGGGTGAGAACACAGTCTTATAGTGTCTTGGCAAACGCCTCAATTTCGGCAGGCGTATCCAGCGTGATGGTCTGCAAATCCTTGTCGATGCGCTTGACCATGCCAGTCAGCACCTTGTTGCCGCAGGCCTCAACAGTTGTCTCAACGCCCAGCCCGCGCAGCGCCAGCATGCTTTCGCGCCAACGCACCCTGCCCGTCACCTGCTCCACCAGCAATCGCCGTATCATGTCCGGATCACCGGCTTCCTGCGCATTCACATTGGCCAGCACCGGCACGGCGGGCGGGCGAATGGTGACCTTGGCCAGCGCTTCGCGCATCGCGTCCGCCGCCGGCTGCATCAAAGGGCAATGAAACGGCGCGGAAACTGAAAGCGGAATCGCGCGCTTGATCCCCAAAGCCTTGGCGATGTCAGGCACGCGCTCCAGCGCGTCTTTCGATCCCGACACCACCACCTGGCCCGGGGCATTGTCATTGGCGACGACACAGACGCCGCCGCCAGCGGCGGCTTCCTTGGCCACCGCTTCGGCCTGTTCGATATCCGCGCCAATCAACGCGGTCATGGCGCCCTCGCCCACCGGCACCGCCGACTGCATGGCCAGCCCGCGGGTTTTCAAAAGCCGCGCCGCATCCGCCAGCGTGAAAGCGCCCGCCGCCGCCAGCGCGGAATATTCGCCCAGCGAATGTCCCGCCACCAGCCGCGCATGCTTGGCGATATCAAAGCCGCCGCTTTTCAAAACCGCCATCACCGCCAGGCTCGCCGCCATGATGGCGGGCTGGGCATTTTCGGTCAGGATCAGATCGCTTTCCGGCCCTTCCCACATGATGCGGGACAGTTTCTGCGACAGCGCGTCATCGACTTCCGCGAACACATCGCGGGCCGGCGCGAAAGCCTCGGCCAGGGCCTTGCCCATGCCGACCGCCTGGCTGCCTTGTCCGGGAAACAGGAATGCGCGGGTCATTGCGGGGCGAGACAAATCAAGAGCGCGCTGGGGAGTCAAGTTTCGGAAAAAACGCCCGCCCGATCATCACCACGCTGATGGCCGACAGAACCAAAAATCCCGCCAGCACTTCCATGCCGAAGGAATAATTGCCGGTCAGGTCTTTCGCCCACCCCATTAAATAAAGCCCGAAAAATCCGCCGGTATTGGAAAAGCTGTTGAGCAGCGCCAGCCCGCTCGCCGCCGCCATGCCCCGCAGGATCGCGGTGGGCAAGGTCCAGAACACCGCCAGCGCGGCATAGATTCCCGCCGACGCGATGCAGAAAGACAGAATAATCGCCACTGGCCCGTGCAGCAGCGCCGCGCCCGCCAGCCCCACCGCGCCGGCCAGCGCCGATCCCGCCACATGCCAGACGCGCTCGCCGAACCGGTCGCTGGAGAGGCCCACCGCCACCATGGCCGCCATCGCCAGCACATAAGGCAGCACGACCAGAAAGCCGGTCTCCAAATTCGAAAACCCCAGCCCCTTGATCATCAGCGGCATCCACAGGCCCAGCCCATAAAGCGCGATGACGATGGAAAAATCCGGAATGATGAAAATCCAGATGCGCTTGTCCGCCAGCATTTCCCTGAAACCGTGCAACAGGCCTGCCGGCTCCGCCGCCAGCCGCGCCATCAGCACATCCCGTTCTTCCGCCGTCAGCCATTTGGCCGCGGCAGGTCCGTCCGGCAGCAGCCACAAAACGCCAACGCCCAGCAGCAATGACGGAATGCCTTCCAGAATGAACATCCATTGCCAGCCATGCAGCGCGCCTTCAAATCCGAGTAACCAGCCCGAGATCGGCGCGCCGATCACACTGGCCGCCGGCACCGCCGCCAGAAACAGCGCGATGAAGCGCGCCCGCGTCGCCTGCGGAAACCAATAGGTCATGTAAAGGATCATTCCGGGATAAAGTCCGGCTTCCGCCGCGCCCAGCAAAAAGCGCAAAATATAAAAAGACCACACGCCCTGGATAAAGGCGCAGGCCATCGAAAGCGCGCCCCAGGTCAGCATGATGCGGCACATCCATGCCCGGGCGCCGACTTTTTCCAGCATCAGGTTGGAAGGCACCTCGAACAGAAAATAGCCCAGGAAGAAAATCCCCGCGCCCCAGCCATAGATCCTGGCGGAAAAACCCAGATCATGATTCATGGTCAAGGCGGCAAAGCCGATATTGGTGCGGTCCAGAAAGCTGACCACATACATCAGGCACATGACGGGAATCAGCCGCCAGGCCGCCTTGCGCAAAATCGCGTCACTCTCCTGGTTCGCCATTTTCCCCATTCAGAATTGCGGCGCGATTGCGGCGGCCTATGACCCAAGAAACGCAGGAACAAAATTGCCTCTCCTCTGTTTCATGACACAGAGGAGAACAAACATGAAAACGCTTGTCGCGTCTGTCTTTGCACTGACCGTTCTTGGCGCCACCCTGGGCGCCACCGCCGCCAATGCCGCCATCAACATCGGAATCGGCGTCAACGACCATCCCCATCATCACCGGGTGTGCGAGTTTCGTCACCATCACCGCGTCTGCTTCTGGCGTTAAGCCCCTGGCGGATACCAGATAAGGGCGTGGCCATCCGGCCGCGCCCTTGTTTTTTGAGCATTTCCGCCCCTTTTCGCCCATTTGCGGGCTTTTGCCCGCGCTTTGCCTGGGCTTTGCCTTGCTTGGCCCCCCGCTTTCCCCTATATCGCGCGCCTTCAAACGGCTGCGGTCGTCAGACGCCCCTACTTCATTCCTGAAGATTGGGGGTATGCGCATGGTGCGCGGGTCCGGCGAGCCGAAGCGAAGATCGGCTGTCCGGCCCTTCCCGCTCCGCAACCAAAGACAAGGAACGGACATGGCTCTTTACGAGCATCTCCTGATCGCGCGCCAGGATATCAGCGCCCAGCAGGTGGACGCGCTTGCGACCCACCTCAAGACCATCGTCGAAGGCAATGGCGGCAAGGTCGAGAAGCAGGAATATTGGGGCCTGCGCGGCCTCGCTTACCGCATCAAGAAAAACCGCAAGGGCCATTATGTGCTCCTGAACATCAACGCGCCCTCCGGCGCGGTGGTGGAACTGGAGCGTCAGCTCAAGATCAACGAAGACGTGCTGCGCTATCTCACCGTGAAGGTGGATCAGTTCGACGTTTCGTCCAGCAAGAATCGCCGTGATGACGCCAAGCCCGAAGGCGAAGCGGTCGTTGAGGAGGCCGTGATATGAGTTTTGGTGGCAATCGTGATGGCGGCGGACGCGGCGGCGACCGCGGTGGTGACCGGGGCGGCGAGCGCGGTGGTGACCGCGGCGAACGCGGCGGCGACCGCGACGGCGCGCGCCGGCCTTTCTTCCGGCGCAAGAAGACCGACCCGTTCTCAGGCGCCAATGCGCCCAAGATCGACTACAAGGATGTGAAGCTGCTGCAGCGCTATATTTCCGAGCGCGGCAAGATCGTGCCCAGCCGCATCACCGCCGTGTCCAACAAGAACCAGCGTCAGTTGGCGAACGCGATCAAGCGCGCCCGCTTCATGGCGCTGCTTCCCTATGTCGTGAAGTAAGGGGGCGGCCATGCAAGTCATTTTGCTCGAACGCGTCGAAAAGCTGGGCCAGATGGGCGATGAGGTCAAAGTCAAGGATGGCTTTGCCCGCAACTTCCTTCTGCCCAAGAAGAAAGCCCTGCGCGCCACCAAGGCGAACCGGGAATATTTCCAGACCCAGAAGGTCAAGCTCGAAGCCCACAATCTGGAGCGTAAAAAGGAAGCCGATGCCGTCGCGAAAAAGCTGGAAGGCCAGACCTTCCTGCTGATCCGCCAGGCCGGCGACCGTGGCCAGCTTTACGGCTCGGTCACGCCCCGCGACGTCGCCCAGGCGATGGACGACAAGGGCTTCCACATTGACCGCCACCAGGTGAACATCTCGCTGGCGATCAAGACCATCGGCCTCTTCAAGCTGCCGGTTGTCCTGCATCCCGAGGTCAAGGTGAACATCACCATCAACGTCGCCCGCAGCGAGGACGAAGCCCAGCGCCAGGCGCGCGGCGAAGACGTCCTGGCCGAACGCACCGATCAGGAAGAAGCGGTCATCGCCGCCGAAGAACTGTTCGAAGAAGGCGCCGGTCCCAAGACGGATGGCGAAGCCAGCGAAGAAGAACCCGCCGAAGCTTAAATCTCTCGGCAATCCCAATAAAAAAGGCCCGGAGCAATCCGGGCCTTTTTCTTTGTTCGCGCTTCTGTATCAGCCGCCGGGGATGGGCATCACCGGCATCACTTCCACCCGGTCGCCGGGGAAGATGCTGAAATGGGGATGGTTCTCGAACAGCTTGGCGGCGGCTTCGTGCGAGGCTGCCTTGATCACCATGAAAGCGCCGATCTGGTTGCTGATATCGGCGATGCCGCTTTCGGAAATCGCCTTGGTCTTGCCCACCGGCCCGCCCATGGTGCCGACGGCGGCCTGGTTCTTGATGACCCAGGCTTTCCAGCCGGCAATGCCCGCCTGTTCCTTGGCCTTGCGCTCGGCTTCGGGAAGCGCGTCCCAGGCCTTGCGCTTGGCGCTGTCCTTGCTGCCGACAAACACGGCCAGATAACTTTCATCGCTCATGGATTTTTCCTCTTATTGATGGCTCAGCCTCCCACGGATTTGCCCAAATGGTCCATCAGGAAATTGGTGCCATGCTCACGGCTGCCATTATCGTCATAACCATCCAGGAAATCGCCGCGCTCGGTCACCACCAGCTTGGTGCCGGCGCCTTCGGGGCGAATTTCAATCACCGCCTGTGACACCGAAATCTTTTTGCCGTCCAGATGCATCACATAAGAATAGATGATCCGCCCCGGCTCCTGGCCCTTTGGCGGCACGATATCGTGATAGGTGGCGTCAAACACCGACACCGTGCCCGTGCCATGGCGGCCGGCGACATGCTCATGCCCGCCTTCGCGAAAATCGAAACGCTTTTCCAAAAGCTCCCACCCGCCGGGGCCGCCGAACCATCTGGCCTTGGCCTTCTCATCGGCGAAGGCGTTGAAAACCTTTTCCGGCGGATGCGGCCAATTGCGGGTTACGGTGAAACTGCCATGAACGACATTGCGCGCGGCCATGATCAAGCCTTGGCGTAGTGAAAACGGGTGACGCCATTCTCGAACGGCTTGGCGGAAAGGCGCTTCAACGGTGTTTTCACGTTCTTGTCGAAATAACGGATGCCCTGCCCCAGCAGCACCGGGTTCAGGTAAATCCAGAATTCATCAATCGCATCCAGCGCCATGAAAGCGTGGCACAGCCCGGGGCTGCCAAAAATCAGCAGCGGCGCGCCCTCTTCTTTTTTCAGCGCCGCAATCTGACCGGCATCGCCATGCAGATGCACATTGTTCCAGTCGCTGCTCGTCATGCTGCGCGAGAATGTGTGCTTGGGAATCTTGTCCACCCACGCCGCATGCGCCCGCTGGGCCGGATCGGCGTGCTTGTTGTTCAGCACATTGGGCCAATGGCCGCGCATCATGCCATAGTTGGTGCGGCCATAGACGGCAGCGCCCATGGTTTCGATCATGGGATGCACATCGCCGAAAACCGCGTCACCCATGGTGACCCAGTTCATTTCCCCGTTCGGCCCGGCGCAAAAGCCGTCCAGCGAGACATGCATCAGTGAAATCAGTTTTCTCATTTTTCCTCCGTATCCAATAACGCGCCCAACCGGTCCAGATTGCGCTCCCACATCTGGCGCCGCTCACTGATCCAGCGTTCGGCCTCCGACAGCATCTGCGGCACCACCCTGCAGGTCCGCACCCGGCCTTTTTTCTCGCTGGTCACCAGCCCGGATTCCTCCAGCACCTTCAGGTGCAGCATGATCGCGGGCAGCGACATGGGCCGGCTTTTCGCCAACGCGCTCACCGTGGCGGGCCCGCGCGTCAACTGCTCCACCAGGGCCCGGCGGGTGCCGTCGCCAAGAGCCTGATAGGCGCGGTCCAAAGGCTTGGCTTCATAGTTAAGCATTTGCTTA
>CAIXUE010000183.1 GCA_903922545.1 uncultured Alphaproteobacteria bacterium
CATCACTGGGATATCGACCACCCGCGCCGCAGACTTTTGTACCCCAGCCGCCCCATCTGGATGGAACGCCTGCTATGCAGTAGTCTCACTCACGCTGGTACAAAATATCCGGCAGGCCACTGGTGGCGGTGGCGCTGTGCGCCCTTGCCGGCGTGTGGATCGCGGCGACGGGCCAGCGCTAGTTCACGCTATTGCCCGGAAAGCCAGAGCGCTTCCCTGCGGGCCATGTCCAGCAGATGCGCCAGAAGGGTTTGGGAATTGCCGGCAGCGATTTTTCCAAGACCCGCCAGAATATCCTGGGTGTAACTGGCGGATTCCCGTGGGGTCAGGGGCGGAATTTTCGGCTTGCCGACTCTGCGAGACGCCATGTTCACCCCTTATGTGCGGGGCCAGAATGGCGGCTCACATCAATCCAACGTAACGGCGACAACAGATAACGCTACTATGCGTGACATGGATACAGGTTGTAGCGAAAGTTCCATGAAATATAGGTCTGCAGGCATATTACAACCTTACAACATATGATAGGTTGTACCGTCGCCGGCCCGGGTTGGCACGCTGGCGGTTGAGAGACATGAGGGCAGTTTGTTGAAGGCTGCCCGCGCTCCCGCTGATCAAGGGAGACGCGCGTGGGGCCAGAAGTTGGCGACGCCGGCTGGAAAGTCGGCAGACGGGTTTGCCGGCCGGATGGTCAGGACCGCGGCACCATCGTCGAGGCCAACGGCGTCATCAAAGTGAAGTGGGACAGCGGGCGGACCAGCTATTTCGAGCGAGGCAAGCAGAGCAACGTGCTGCTGGAGCCGCCACAGGATTAGGCTTTGGCGTGGCGGGACCGGCGTATTACGCCGCCATTCTGGAGGGGCCCGGTGCGCGTTGTGTTTCGCACCGGGTTTTTCTTTTTACCCGATCGCGCGCAAGAAGCGTGACAGACGCACCAGCCCGGGCCAGCTGGCGGGGCCTTTCATGTTGAGGAAGTCGTAAGAGCCGATGGTGACATCGGCGCGGGCCATCAGATTTTCCATCGGCACAAAACCGACACCGCCGGATGCGGCGGGCACGCGGCTGTCCAGCGAGTTGTCGCGATTGTCGCCCATCATGAAGAGATGGCCGGCGGGCACGGTGAAAACCTCGGTGTTGTCGAGCGCGCCGTCCCAGCCCATTTTGAGGATGGGGTGCGTGATGCCGCCAGGCAGGGTTTCGCTGTAGCGGATAACGGGCGCGAGCGAGCCGTCTTCATTTTCCACGCTGGCGGTTTGGGCGCCCGAGAGCGGCACCGTCTTGCCGTTCAGGACCAGGCGGCCATGCACCATCTGGATGCGGTCGCCCGGCAGGCCGATGACGCGTTTCACATATGTAATGGAAGGATCGCGCGGCAGGCGGAAAACCGCGACGTCGCCGCGTTTGGGCAGATGGCTGAAAAGGCGGGTATCGGATTTGGGGCCAAGGGCCAGCGGCAGGGAATAGCGGCTATAGCCATAGGCAAATTTGTTGCCGATCAGGGCGTCGCCGATGGCCAGGGTGGGCTCCATCGAGCCGGAGGGGACATAAAAAGGCTGGGCGATGGCGGTGGTGGCGCTGAAAACCACGATCAGCACGGCCAAAGGCTCAGCGATCCAGGCCCGGAAGCGGGCCAGCAGAGTGGCCGGTTTTTGGGGGGAAGTTGTTGTCATGCCTCAGCTTATCCCCAAATGCGGTTTGCTGCCCATATCCCCGTCATTGGCAGCGCTTTTCATCAACGTTTTCCAATGCTAAGCAGTGCCCCGCCCCGGCAGGCCAAACGCCATCGGGGCACATTCCAGCCCAGATCGGGTAACAGCCGGCGGGGAATTCGCCGGGATCAAGAATAACACGTGGGAGATACGCTTATGGCATCCGGGTTGAGCAGCGAAGACCGCGCGCGTCTGGAAGACGTTGGGTTCATGACCTGCATGACACTGACCCTATTGGGCAACTATGCCCAGACGGGTCACTTTGGCGGCCCCCTCGCCTACACCCCTTTCAACGTGGCCGCCCATCTGGCCGGGCCCAAGCATGGCGGCATGCGCTATGACTATCGGCGCCCCAAGCACCCCTTTGGCGACAAGTTCATGATGGCGGCCGGCCACAGCGTGCCGACCTGCTATGCGCTCTGGATGGTTTTGGGCCAGGCGCTGGCCCGCCAGTACGAACTGACCAACGACGCGCGCTATCACTGCGATCCCAAGGTGGCGATGCTGCCGATCGATGCGATCGGCTTTCGCCGCGGCGCCAACGCCATGGCGACCATCCTGAAGGACAACAATCTGGAGAATGATCCGTTGTTCGCGCAGGCCAAGCTGCGCGGCATCAAGGCGCTGGCCGGTCATGCCGAAAGCGTGGATCTGACCAATGACGTCAATGGCGGCCCGTCGGGTGTCGGCGTCGCCATGTCGGCGGGCAAGGCCGCGTTCTGGGACATCGCCGGCATGGGCGACAGCCCCAACACGCCGAAGATTCTGGCGTTTGAAGGCGAGTTCGCCATGACCGAAGGCCATGCCCAGGAACTGAAGACCCAGGCGCTGGGTCTGGGCGTGGGCAAGCGGCTGCGCGTTATTCTGTCGGACAACAATGCCGGTATCGACGACGCGCTGCTGGGCGGCGTGATCCCCAAGCGCAACACAGGTTACAACATCGCCGAGCAGTGGACGTCTTACGGCTGGAACGTGATCGGCGTCGCCGATGGCGGCGATTACGGCCAGGTTGTGGCCGCGCTGACCGAGATGGAAAACTGGGACGCGGCGGACCGCCGCCCGATGATCGCCATCGCCCAGACCCTGAAGGGTTACTGGCCCGCGGCCAGCAACGGCCAGCTGACCAATTCGGTCAAGCAGATCGTCAGCTACCAGAGCCATCCCTATGGCCAGAAGATGAACTCGGAATATTTCCAGGCGCTGGCTTCGACGTTCGAAGCCCGTTACGGCGTGACCTTCCAGGGTATTCGCGATGGCGCGGTGACGGACGAGCGCCAGCGTCTGATTCAGTTCAAGACCAACATGGACGTTGTCATGTCGGTGCTGGACAAGAACGGCCTGGGCGACTGGGTCGCCAACCGTCTGGTCGAAATCGGCGACATGGTGAAGGACAATGAGCCGTCTTATTTCGGCGGCAAGCCCGACCCCTTCCTGGACGATCGTTTGAAGGTCGCCAACCTGCCGGCCGAACCGCAGAAGCTGAAGATCAAGAACCGGATTTCAGGCGCGGAAAAGGAAGTCTCGCTGAGCCTGTTCAAGAAAGCCGGCGAGCCGGCGGGTCCGCGGCGCGCGATTTCCGAAGTGCTGAAGTGGATGAATTACGTTACCGAAAACCGTTTCCTGACGTTGGCGGCGGACCTTTCGGAATCCATCAATGTCGAGCATGGCAGCCTGTGGGGCCATTACGATCCGGAGACCAATCCGCTGGGCACCCGCGTCAAGGCGGCGATCCAGGAAGCGGGCAATGTGTGTTCCGCCATCGGTCTGGTCAGCCAGAGCGCCAGCGTCGATCCGGAGAAATTCTCCGGCGTGTGGGCGCTGTCAGGCACCTATGGCGCCTTCACGCCGTTGATGTACACGCCGGCCCGCATCTGGAGCCAGCAGAACCAGGACAGCAAATTCCGCACCGGCGTGCTGCACATTCTGGTGGGCCATTCGGGCCCGGAAACAGCGGCGGACGGACGCAGCCATTTCGGCATCTTCGCCACCCAAGTGTGGAAGCTGTTCCCGCGCGGCCAGAGCATCCAGTTGAATTTCTGGGACTATAACGACGTGGCCGCCGGTTATTTCGCCGCCGCCGAAATTGCGGCGCGCGAACAGAAGGTGGGCATCATCATCATCGAAGTGGCGCGCCCCGACTTCCCGGTGGCCGACCGCAGCAAGTTCGCGGACAAGGATCCCAAGGCTGCCGCCAAGGGCCTGTATGTCATCCGCGACTTCGAACCCGGCAAGCCCAAGCACGGCTATGTCATCGCCAGCGGTTCGAGTTCGACCGTCAATCTGGTGAAGGCGCTGCCCAAGCTGGAAGAAGCCGGCATCAATGTGAAAGTGGTCTCGGCGATCAGCGAAGAGCTGTTCGACCGCCAGCCGGAATCCTATCGCAACTCGGTCTTGCCGCCCGAAGCCCTGCTGGACGCCATGGTCGTCACCTCGGGCACGCGGCGCGTCTGGCCGGTGCGCGGGCTGGGCCCCATGACCGACGCCTATTCGCTGACTTCGGACTGGGATGACCAGTGGCTGACGGGCGGACTGGAAAAGGACGTGATCGCCGAGGCGCATCTGGACCCGGAATCGATCATCAAGGGCGTGACGCGCTTCGCCAAGGACCGCGCCAACCGCATCAGCAAACAGAAGGCCGCGCTGACGGACTAAGTCAGCAGACCTGGAAGAGACAAGGGACCAAAGGTGAAAGCCTTTGGTCCCTTTTTCTTTTAGTTGTCGCTTGCCGTGTTATTTTCATTGTTGAAGGGCGCGGGCACGATGGCCAGGCGTTCGGAAAAGCCGGGACCTTCCAGCGACATCTGATGCCAGGTGCTTTGCGGCGCGGCCATCACATCGCCTTCATGGGCATGGAACTCGCCGGTATTTTCGAACTGTCCGACCACGGTGCCGGACTGGATGATCCACCATTCCATCTTGCCGCCATGCAGATGGCCGAACACCTTTTTCGGATCGAAGGGCTTGGCGGCGGCGGCCCCCGGCGGCGGCCCCTGGGTGGGCTGGCCGCCCTTGCCGGCGCATGCGGCGGCCGCCGGATCGTTGGCCTGGGCATAGCCGCCCAGCGCACCGGCATACATGTACGCCTCATTCACTTTTTCGCCGATGGGCTGGCAGTTGGTGACGGCGTCGAAAAGATTCCAGTGCACCTGGTTGGGGCCAGTATAAACGCCCGGCGTGTGGTTGAAGGCGACTTTCACAACCTCCTGCCCAGCGATGGGCGGCGGCGGCGGTTCGCTGGCGGGATAGACCGTGTTGGCGCCAGTGGGATGCACCTCAATCCACAGCGCGTTCTGGTTGCCGGCGATTTCCCAGGAATGAATGGTGCTGCTCAGCACATTGACGATTGAGCCGCGCGTGGCGGTGACGGGCGGCTGGCCTTCGACGGTGAAGTGAATTTCACCCGCCATCACCACGAACATGGCGTTGGTATCTTCATTCATGCGGGCACCGAATTTGGTGCCCGGGGCGGCGGAATTGTAGCTGGCCTGCTGCTCCGCATTGGAGAGGATCGGCTGGGACCAGTTGTTCTGGCCGGCATGCATCGCCTTGATGTCGGCAATCCGCCACAGCGGCTTGTTGGGCAGGGTATAGACGCCGCCCGGTTCCTTGTAGGACCACCATTGCTGCTGCGGCGGACGCGGTCCGCGCGCACCCTGGGCCAAGCCCGGATTGGCCGGAAACGCTGCCGCTGCGGCAACCGCGAGCGCCGCGGCGCTGATCCATAAATGTCTTTTCATTGTGCTTTCCCCGGTTGTTTGCGGCAAGGCTATCAAAGGCGGCCGCGAGGGGCTAGGCTGTTTGCCGCCCATCCCTTAAAACGGGCCCCGCAAAAGCACCGGACGGGCGGCATGAAAAAAACACTGGCGGTATTGAGCTGTATTTTCCTGACCCTGGCGGTGCTGGGTGCGCAGGCCGCGACCTTGCCCCCCGACCAAGTGACAGCCCAGGACCTGGTCATGGGCAATGCCAAAGCGCCTGTCACCATGATTGAATATTATGCCCAGGCCTGTTCGGTCTGCGCCGCCTGGGACAAGGATGTGTTTCCCCAGATCAAGGCCAAATATATCGACACCGGCAAGGTGCGTTATGTGATGCGCCTGTTCCCGCTGTTTCCGGTGGACGGGCCTTCCTACAAGCTGACGCGCTGTGTGGCGCCGGACAAATACCTCCAGGCGATGGAGCTGTTATTCCGCAATCAGCCGCTATGGGACAATGCCGAATACAAGAACGCGGACGCCGGCGCCGGGCTGATGAAAATGGCACATATGCTGGGACTGAGCGACGAAAAGGCCAAGGCCTGCATGATGTCGCCCGCGCTGGACGCCGGCGTCAACAAATCGGCGCAGGAAGCCAATGAACGTTACGGCATCCCGGGCACGCCCACTTTGGTGATCAATTTCAAGAGAGCCGATCTTCCGCATTTGAATTTTGCCTCCGCAGCGGCCGCGATTGATGCGGCGCTGGCCGCAAAAGGCGTCAAATAAGCCATGTTGCAGCAGACATGTTCTGTCATGGGCATGACGGCCAAACTCGCCATCGCGGATTTCGCCGCCACGGCCAAAGACATGGATATGGTGTTTGAATTTTTCCGGGAAACCGACCGTCGCTTCAGCCCCTTTATCGCCGACAGCGAACTTTGCGCCCTTAATCGCGGCGCGACGGCGATGAGCGCGCCGATGCGCGAAGTGCTGGATCTGGCGGAAGAAAGCCGCCAGGCCATGAAAGGCTATTTCAATATCCGCCGCCCTGACGGAATGGTGGATACCAGCGGTCTTGTCAAAGGCTGGGCGATACGGGGCGGCGCAAAGATTTTGAAAGAGCGCGGCCATGAGAATTTCGCAGTCGAAATCGGCGGCGATATCCAGACCAGCGGTGTGATGGAGGATGGCGGCGACTGGAAAGTGGGCATTCGCAGCCCCTTTGCCGATGCGGTGGTGAAGATTCTGTATCCGCGCGGCGGCGGTGTCGCCACGTCGGGCAGCTATCATCAGGGCACGCATATTTATGATCCGCATGGCGGCGTGCCAGAAGGCGTCGTGAGCCTGACGGTGATCGCGGACGATATTCTGGCCGCCGATATCGCCGCCACCGCCGCTTTCGCCATGGGCAAAGACGGGATTTATTTCCTGGAAAAAGAGCCCGGGCTGGAAGCCTATGCGATTGACGCCATGGGCCGGGCGAAAATGACCAGCGGCCTGGCGCAGTATCTGTCATGAAAAATGCCGGAAAACTTCTTCTATCGAGCGGGCTCATTGTGGTTTCGGGCGCTTATGCCTGGTGGCATCACAGCACCGAGACGCAGGCCCTGACACCCATGGCCCTGGCCTTGCGCCAGGCGCGCCAGCCCGCACCTGCATCGCAGCCCGCGCCGGTTGCGCAAACAGCGCCACCCGCACCGTCAACGCCGCCACCGGTGCAGACACCATCGCCCAGCGACAGTGCAAGCACGCCGCCGCCGCCGGTGGCCGAGCCAAAAGCCGCAACCAAGCCTGAGGCGCCGCAATCGGACGCCGCGCTGAAAGAAGCGATGGTGGCCGGCACGCCCGCGCCGCCGCCCCCACCACCCGTGGCCGCGCCGCCCCCGCCCCCACCGCCTGAGGCGAGCGCGCCCGGCGCACCCGGCAGCGGGCATTTCAAGGATGGCGATTTTGTCGGCCAGTCTTTTGACGGCGAATGGGGCCCGGTGCAGGTGAAGATTGCCGTGCGCGGCGGCAATGTGGTCCAGGTGGTCTGCATCGAATATCCCTTCCACCGCGAGCGCAGCGCCGAAATCAGCGAATACGCCATTCCAATCCTGGTGGAAGAAACCATCAAGACGCAGGATTCCAAGATCGATTGGGTGTCGCAGGCTTCCTATACCAGCGAGCAGTTTCAGGAATCGCTGGTCTCGGCCATGGCCAAGGCCGGAAAAGCGCCGCCGACATGATGCCCGATTTTCTGCGCCGCATGAACATTCACCGGCTGGTGCTGTATTACCTTGCGGCGCTGTTGGCGTTGAGCGAGGCGTTGTGCGTTGGCCGCATCCTGCCCTATGGCGCGGTGGATCTGGCTTTTTCCACGATTGTGATCGGGGCGGCATGCTGGGCCGGCAATGAGATTTTTGCCCGCGTCTGGGACGCCAAATCCAATCTGGATTCGGTTCTGATCACCGCCTTGATCCTGATCCTGATCATCACCCCTTTCAGCCCCGGCGACATGCGCCAGACCGGCTATGCGGTATTTGCCTCGCTGTGGGCGATGGCGGGCAAATACATGCTGACCATAAAGCGGCGCAACATCTTCAATCCCGCCGCGTTCGGCGTGGCGCTGGCGGCCCTGGTGCTGGGTTCGTCGGTGAGTTGGTGGGTGGGCGGCAGCCTGTATCTGCTGCCGCTGACACTGCTGGGCGGACTTCTCATTCTTTGGAAAATGAATGTGACGGAAATGGTTCTGGCATTCATGGGGGCTGATCTTGTGGCCGTCGCCCTCACCTCACCCATTCACGATCCGCTCAAATCGGTCAGCGATATTGTGCTGCATTCGATGTTTTTCTTTTTCGCCTTCGTCATGCTGACCGAGCCGCGCACCGCGCCCCTGGGCCGAACGCAAAAACTGATCTATGGCGCGCTGGTGGGAATTTTGTTCGCGCCGGAAATGCATCTGGGGTCTTTTTACACCACCCCGGAATTGGCGCTGCTGGCGGGCAATCTTTTCGCCGCCGCCACATATGTGCAGCGGCGCCGTGCGGCGGCGAACGCGGCGTAACAGGCCTTAATTGCAGGGCGTGTAGTGCTGGTCGCTCATCACGCCGATGACGCCGCCCGGACAGGGCGTGGGCCGGTAGAGCGCCTCGGGCGCAAGCTTGACGCAGGCGGCCGCTTTTTTGCGCGTCGCCTCGACATCCTGATGCCCCACCCAGGACGTGCCCAGGATCATGATGGAATCATCGGCGAGTGGCGTGGTCAGCCAGGCGCATTTGGTGATGTGGACCGGATCGTCCTGGTTGGTGTCGGCATTCTGCGCCAGGGCAGGCGTGAGAAACATCAGGCCGGCAAGGGTCAGCACAGCGCATTTGGAGCTCGTCATCATGCGTCCTTGTAAGGGCGGTAAGCCGCCTTTTGCTTTTGAAAAACCACAGGCTCACCTCCCCTTACAGAGCGCCGCCCCGGCGCGGCAATATGGAGCGCGCGCTGCCGGCCAATCCTTGCGCGATTTTTTCCAGCGCGCCAGAATCGTGAAACGCATCGTCGGCGTTGAGAAAGCCCACCGCTTCGCCGCCGAACAGTTTCAAGCCCTTGTTCATCGCGTCGTAAATGCCGTTGTCACGGGCCGAATGTATCTGGATCAAATCCGAAGCATGGGCACGCGCGATGGCGAGAGTTTCATCGTCAGAAGCGCCATCCACAATCACCAATTCCTTGTCGGCGTATGTCTGGCGCAAAAAAGATTCGATGGCGCGGCCGATGGTGGCCTGCGCGTTCCGGCATATTGTCACGACGCTGATTTTCATGGCTTGTCCCGTCGCCGCAAATCGTAGCAACAAGCAGCTGCGCGCGCCATCGCCGACCGCCTTGCCAAAAATCGGGACAGCCCATAGTAATGGGGCGATAAGAGGGGCTCATGCAAACCGGAAAACGTGTTTTGGTGACCGGCGGCGCTGGCTTTCTGGGCTCGTTCCTGTGCGAGGCCCTTTTGGCGCGCGGTTGCGATGTGCTTTGCATCGACAATTTCTTCACCGGCGCGCGCCGCAATATCGAACATCTGATGGACAACCGGCATTTCGAACTGATGCGTCACGATGTGACGTTTCCGCTTTATGTCGAGGTGGACGAGATTTACAACATGGCCTGCCCGGCCTCGCCTATCCATTATCAGCGCGATCCCGTCCAGACCACCAAGACCGCCGTGCATGGCGCCATCAATATGCTGGGCCTGGCCAAGCGGGTGCGCGCCAGCATCCTGCAGGCCTCCACCAGCGAAGTTTATGGCGACCCGGAAGTGCATCCGCAGACCGAAGACTATTGGGGCCGCGTCAATCCGATCGGGCCGCGCTCCTGTTACGACGAAGGCAAACGCTGCGCCGAAACGCTGTTCTTCGATTATCGCCGCCAGCACAATCTGCGGATCAAGGTGGCGCGGATTTTCAACACCTATGGTCCGCGCATGCATCCCAATGACGGGCGCGTGGTTTCCAACTTCATCATTCAGGCGCTGAAGAACCAGCCCATCACCCTTTATGGCGACGGCAAGCAGACCCGTTCCTTCTGCTATGTCGATGATCTGGTGGACGGCCTCTTGCGCCTGATGAATACCGACCCATCGCTCACCGGGCCCATCAATCTGGGCAACCCCGGTGAATTCACCATCGCCGAGCTGGCGGCCAAGGTAATCGCCATGACCGGTTCGCGCTCGGTGCTCGAATATCAAAAGCTGCCGGTGGATGATCCGCGCCAGCGCAAGCCCGACATAACCGCGGCGCAGCGGGAGCTGGGCTGGGAGCCGAAAACCAGCCTGGATGACGGGCTGAAACGCACCATCGCCTATTTCGAAACATTGCTGACCAGCGAGGTTTTCTAGGCCGTTTCGCACCCTTAGCCGCACCGGCCTTTTCTGGACAATTCCGGGTGCTTGCTTATAGGATGAAGAAACCCGCGGATAACCCGTCTTTCATGTCCAAAGCCTTCTTCAGACAGCTCTTTTTCGCTGCCCGGACTGCCCTGTTTTGCGGCTGTGCGGCGCTGTTTCTTGCTCAGAGCGTCCAGGGCCAGGGAATCACCATCCCCACCAATGCCCTGCCCCAGGGTCTGTTGCAGCAATTGCCGCCCGGCGTCACCGCGGCTGAGGCGCAGCGCCTGCTGCAGCAACAGCAGCAGCAAAATCCGGGGTCCGCGCCCCAAGCCCCTGCCCAGCCGCCCGGCCAGCAATTGTATGTGAGCGCGGCGCCCGCGATCCTGCAAACCACATCGGCGCTGGAAACGCTTTATTCGCACCGGGCCGGCCGCAAGCTGACCCAGTTCGGCTATGACCTGGTCGGCAATGGCGGCACGCCCTGGATTTTCAACAGCAATGGCATTCAGGTGCCGGTGGGCAATGGCGGCACCCTGTCCACCCCCCAGATCGGCGCGGTTCAGGACGATTATATTCTGGGGCCCGGCGACCAGCTGAACGTCACGTTCCGGGGCGATCAGAATTCCGCATTCCAGATCACGGTGGGCCGCGATGGCACCGTGGCGCTTCCCAACATGACGCCCATTCCGGCCGCCGGCCGCAGCTTTTGACCTGCATGGCTCTTTTTGTACCAAGCGAATTGATA
>CAIXUE010000184.1 GCA_903922545.1 uncultured Alphaproteobacteria bacterium
CCTGCCCACCTATAAAGAGCGGGGCAATGTCGCCGAGCTTGTCCGGCGGCTGGATCTGGCTTTGCCCGGCATCGCCTGGGAAGCCATTTTCGTTGATGACAATTCCCCCGACGGCACCGCCGATGCGGTGAAAGAAATCGCCGCCACCGATACACGTGTGCGCTGCCTGCGCCGGGTGGGGCGGCGGGGCCTGGCCGGCGCCTGCATCGAAGGCATGCTGTCCTCCTCTGCGCCCTTTGTCGCGGTGATGGACGCCGATCTGCAGCATGACGAAAAAATCCTGCCGCAAATGCTGGCGCGGCTGGAAAACAACGAAGCCGATCTGGTGGCGGCGACGCGCTATGTCGAAGGTGGCAGCGCCGCTTCGTTCGATGCCAAGCGCGGCGCGATTTCCGCGCTGGCGACCAAACTCACGCACCGGCTGGTCGGCACGCCGCTCAGCGATCCCATGTCGGGTTTTTTCATGATGCGGCGCGCCAGCTTTGATCCCATCGCGCCCCGGCTCTCGCCCACCGGCTTCAAGATCCTGCTGGACATTGCCGCCACGGCCGGCGCGCGGCTGCGCATCGCCGAACAGCCTTATCAGTTCGGCGAACGCTTTGACGGCGAATCCAAATTCAACGCCCAGATCGGCGTGGAATTCCTGGGGCTTCTGCTGGCCAAGATGACGGGCGATCTGGTCGATCCCCGGTTCATTTTCTTCGCCATTGTCGGCACCCTGGGCCTGGCGGTGCATCTGATTGTGCTGAAGCTGGCCTTGGCTTTCCTGCCGGCCCAGCCAGACCTGTTCCGTCTGGCCCAGATCATCGCCACCTTCGCCGCCATGAGCAGCAATTTCCTGCTCAACAATGAATTGACCTACCGCGACCGGCGGCTGAAAGGTTTTGCCGGGGTGCGCGGCTTTATTCTTTTCTGCCTGTTCTGTTCGCCTGGCGCGCTGGCCAATGTCGATCTGGCCGCCTGGCTTTATATCAATCCGCAAGTGTGGTGGGCCGCCGGTGCGGCGGGCGCGGTGATGAGCGCCTTGTGGAATTACGCCATGTCCACTTTATTCGTTTGGCGCGCTCGTTGAGCGCGCGGGGGTTTGTGTGACGCGCGCGATGAAGCAGGCGGGTTTGATGACCCCTGCGCTTCTTGCTGTTCTTGCCGCCCGCGCCGTGATGGCGGGGCTTTTGCCGCTTACCGCTGATGAAGCTTATTACTGGCTCTGGTCCAAGCACCTGGATGCCGGTTACCTGGATCATCCGCCCGCCATTGCCTTTTTGATCCGCGCCGGCACGGCACTGTTGGGCGACAGCGCTTTCGGCATCCGCTTCGGTGCGGTCATTCTTTCCGGCATCGCCACCTGGTTTGTCTGGGAAAGCGCCCGGGCGCTTTTGAAAGATGAAGCGCGCGCCATTGCCGCGGCGCTCCTGTTCAATCTCAGCCTGATGATCAATGTCGAGATGCTGGCGGCCACGCCCGACATGCCCTCCATCGTCACGTCGGCGGCTCTGCTTTTTTGCCTTGCCCGCCTGCAACAGACCGCAGACGGCAAATACTGGTTGGGAGCGGGCGTTGCTGCAGGCCTGTCGCTGCTCTCAAAATACTCCGCGCTGTTCCTGATTGCCGGCGCGTTTTTCTGGCTGATCTTTTCGCCGCGCCAAAGAAAATGGCTGGCGACGCCCTGGCCCTGGGCTGGCGCTGCACTGGCCGTGGCAGTGTTCGCGCCCAATCTGTGGTGGCAGACGGCGCATCATTGGGAAACGTTCGCGTTCCAGTTCAGCCGGGTTGCCGGCCATGGGCTGGACTGGCGCTTCATTCCGGAATTTCTCGCCGCCCAGCTGGGTCTGGCCTCGCCGTTTATTTTCGTGCTGGGCGTTACAGGTCTGGTTCAGGCGCGCCGCGACAGTGATCTGTTTCTGCCCGCCATGCTGGTCTGGCCGGCGGTGATTTATTTCTTCGTTCACGCCCTGCATGACCGGGTGCAAGGCAACTGGCCGTGTTTTCTTTATCCCGCCTTTGTCATTCTGGCGGTGGCCGCGTTCGATGATGCGGGCTGGCGCAAATGGTGCACCCGTCTGGCCGCGCCCGTGGCGGCAATCATCCTGTTTCTGGTCTATGCCCAGGCGCTGACCGGTCTTATTCCTTTGGGCGCCCGCGATCCCCTGGCGCGCTTGCTCGGTACCGGCTTCAGGCCGGTGGCGGACAGTCTGGCCGATCTGGTGCATCACAATCTAGGCAAGGCGGTTCTGACCACCGATTATGAATCCACCGCCTGGCTGCGGTTCTATGAGCCGGGCCTGAAAGTCATCCAGTTGGGAGAACCCGAGCGCTATCCCAATGCCCCCACCGCCGATCCCGCTTTGACGCAAGGTCCGCTGCTCTATTTCGTGGAAGAACGGCGGGACCAGAAAAGCGAAGTGGCAAAATATTTTTCGGATTTTTCGCTGGCCGCCCAGCTACGCATCGCCAAGGCAGGCGGGAACCTTGCGCTTTACAACGTCTATCTGGCGGACAAACAAAAAGCCCCGTTTGAGGGGCGAATGCCTTGAATTTCCTGATTTTTTGAAGAGCGAGCGGACACCCGAGGCGGGCTGTCGAAGGGGCTGGGGGCGTTCCGGATCGGACGTCCGCTCGCAGGTAATAACCGGCGGGGCTTTTGTTCGTTCCCCGCGGCCTCAAATTTTTTCACATTTTTTCGGCCAGCGTCTGGGCGCCGTGCGCAACCGGTCTTTGGGCCGCTTCCGGGCCGCCGGAAACAAACAAAAGCGCCGCCAGCAACAGGCCGGCAATCAGGCTTTCAAAGGGATGTTCCGCTATGGGACGAGGCAGCCGCATGTCACCACCTTCAGATGGGAGGACGCCCGCGTAGCGCACCGGAAAAGGCGCTGACGATCAACAAGATGACAAAGACGATCAACAGCAATTTGGCGATCGAGGCCGCCAGGCCCGCCAGCCCGAAAAAGCCCATATAGCCGGCGACCAGCGCCAGGATCAGAAAGGTAAGTGCCCAACCAAGCATGATTTTTCTCCCACAGGAGAAAGAACAAAGTTTGGCCACAGAAGTTCCCGGGCCGAAACCGCCGCGCTTAATTTTTGGGTTTGTTGCGGTTTAGAAACAGGTTGGCGACACCTACCAGGCCCGCGCCAACCACCGCCGCCCAGGGCGTTTCCCGCGCCAGGCCGGAGAAAATCGAATTCATCAGGTCACGGTTGGGCGGCGCTTCGCGGCACGGCGGCCGTGCGATGCAAACAATCGCCGCCCACAACAGCGGCGGCACCAGCATGATGGCGCCCGCGATGGCGTAACCGCCGGCCGCGCCGAAATGCGGCGTCAGCAGGGTGGCGATGGCCAGCCCGATCAGGCCGATGCCAAAAAACACCAGGGCGATGGCGGCGGCCACCATCACAAGTTTTGCGGTCAGTCTGGTCAGCATGAAATCCCCGCGCTCATGCACCAGCCTTTAGCAGGGGAAGAGGGTGCGAGGGAACAGCTCTCTCAACGGCGCAGGAAAATCGCGCCCAGAAAAGCCCCGATGCCGCCGGCGATGAGCAGCGAGGTAATCGGCTGTTCACGCACCTGGCTGCGCAGATTTTCGGCATTTTCCTCGGCCCATTCCTCGGCTTCTTCGCGGAATTCGCCCGCTGCCTGCTTGGCTTCGCGGGCCGCTTCTTCCGCCAGGCGCATGGCGCGGTCGGCGACATCTTCCGCGCCCTGCAGCGCGATGCGTCCCCGCTCCGTCGCCATCGCGCCGACATCGCCGGCCAGACCTTTCATGTCGTCCTGCAGCAACTCGAAGTCGCGGCGGAGCGCGCCAAGACGGCCCTCGATGGTGGAAACAGCTTTTTTCTTGGCGGCCATGAAAAATCTCCAGCTTTGATAAAATTACGTATTAAGCGGCTTCTTTCGCCACCGGGTGGAAAAACAGGGCCTGGCCCACGGTGGCCTGCACCGTTTCCGGCAGGAAAGGCTTGGCGATCAGATAGGTCGGCTCCGGCCGTTCGCCCGTGAGCAATTTTTCCGGATAGGCGGTGATGAAAATCACGGGAATATCGAAGGCCGACAGAATTTCGCTGACCGCATCGATGCCCGAACCGCCTTCACCCAGATTGATATCGGCCAGAACCAGGCCGGGGCGTTCGGAATGGGCCTTGGCCACCGCTTCGTCCTTGGTGGAAGCCACGGCGACAACTTTATGCCCCAGTTCGGTGACCAGGTTTTCCAGGTCCATGGCGATGATGGGTTCGTCTTCGATGATCAGCACCCGGCTGGCCAGCTGGCTGTCGATGGTCTTCTGGGCGTCCAGGATGGCGCCTTCAACCTCTTCAGGGCTTTCATCAATGATGAAAGCCGCTTCTTCCGGGCTGAACGCCTCAACCGCGGTCAAAAGCAGGGCTGCCCGCTTGGCGGCGGTCAGGGATTGGAGGCGGTTTTCCGGGCTTTTGGGGTTTCCGACGGTGATTTCGTCATAATGCTCGGCCCCGCTTTCCCAGATGGCGTGGAACAGCCGGTACAGGCCGACCCGGGGGGGTACCCCCTCGGTCAGGGCTTCATCGCCGGTCAAAAGCGCCTGCAAGGCAGCCCGGACATGGGCGTCGCCGGAGGCCTGGGAACCCGTTAAGGCCCTGGCGTAGCGACCCAAATAGGGCAGATGCGGCGCAAGGGTCTGTGTCATGCTCATGGAACTAGGCTCCTTCGAAGTAGGAAAGCGTGAAATGGCAACCGACGCCAGCCGAAAAAGTTCCATGGGTTCAGGAACCTTTCCAATAAGGGGGCGTTTGGTCTCACAGAAGGGCGCAAAGCCGGGGCGGAAGAACGAAAAACCAGTCGCGGGTTGTACCCCGCCAAACCGCATCGGATCAGGGCTCGGCAGGCATGACACAGCAATGGGAAACGACCTTGTCGGAAGAACAGAAGCCTACTGAAAAGGCCCGCGCCATCCGCGCCCGCCAACGGGCAATCGGCCGGGAATTGCGCCGCATGTATGACGATGTGGCGCAGGAGCCTATTCCGGACGATTTCATGGATCTTCTTCGCAAGATCGACGATGCCACCGGGAAGAAGGTGTCCTGATGGTCACGCCCGCTCCCTCCATGTCCAGCCGCTCCAATGACCGCTCCGAAGATGGCGATTTCCGCACCGAACTGCTGGCGCTGATTCCCTTCCTGCGTGCTTTCGCCCGCTCCCTGACCGGCAATCAGGAAGGCGCCGACGATCTGGCCCAGGAAACCCTGGTCAAGGCGTGGCAGAGCCGCGCGACGTTCATTCCAGGCACCAATTTGAAGGCCTGGCTGTTCACCATCCTGCGCAACCAGTTTTATTCCGACCGCCGCCGCGCCTGGCGCCAGGCGCCGTGGGACCAGGAAGCGGCCGAGCGTATTCCCGGCGGCGGCGAGGACCAGCTTTTTTCGGCCCAGCTTTCCGACACGGCGCGCGCGCTGCGCTGCCTCTCTGACGAACAGCGCGAAGCCCTTATTCTGGTGGGCGCGGGCGGTTTTTCCTACGAAGACGCGGCGGGCATCTGCAAATGCGCCGTCGGCACGGTCAAGAGCCGGGTGGCGCGCGCCCGCAAGGCCTTGATGGAAATTTTGGACGGCGATGATACGCTGGGCGATGTAGCCCGCCCGGCCGAAGGGGACGCCGCACGTGAAATCATGGCGCAACTGGACCGGCTTGCATCGCCCGAAGTTGGGGCTCCCGGTGGAAAACGCCGCCCGAAATAACGATCCGGATATTGCAGCAAACGAAGAAGCACAGCGTGGCTGGACATCCCTGCGGCGCCGGCTGCTGCTGATCGTCACCGTTGCGCTGCTTCCCATCGTGCTGGTCAGCATTTTCCAGGGATTGGCGCGCGCCCAGCAGGACGTCGAAGATGTGCGCGCCCAGCTGACATCATCGGCAAAAAACAACGCCCAGGATTATCAGAGCATCTTCGCGGCTGGCGAACAGATTCTGCGCGCGGTCGGCAGCCTGTCGGATGTGCGCCAGATGACCGGGGATTGCGATGGCATCCTGGCCGACGCCATGATCGGCGTCAGCTATTTCAGCAATCTTTCCCGCATTGACGCCAACGGCACACTGGTCTGTTCCGCCCTGCCTGTGGCCAAGGGCATAAACATCAAGACCAATCCCACTTTTATTCAGGCCCAGAAGGTCAATGGGCTGGTGGTCAGCCCGTTGATCACCAGCCGCACCACCAATCTTCCGGTGATCGGCTCACAGATCGCGCTGCGCCGGGCCGATGGCGGCTTCGATGGCACCATCGGCATCACGCTTGATCTGCACTGGTTCGCCGATCTTTTGCGCCGCCATCCGGTTGAGAAAGGCGCGGTTATCGCAGTGTTCGACCGCAATGGCGCGGTGCTGGCGACCAATGACGCTGGCATCGCTCCGGCCTTTGCCGCCGCCGCGCTCAAGGCCGGCACACCCGACGGCGCCTCGCTGGCGGCGCATGACAACGCCGGCCATGAATGGCATTTCGGTCTGGTGACGCTGACCGGCAACAATCTCTTTGTTGCTTACGGCATGCGCGAAAGCCGGCTGTTCGGCGAAACCTATCTGCATGTCGGCATCGATTTCCTGTTGCCGATTTTCATGATCCTGTTCGCCTGGGTGGCGATCTGGTTCGCCACCGACCGCCAGGTGACGCACTGTATCACCTATCTGCGCCGCATCGCCACTGCTTATCGCCGCGGCCATTACACCATCCGGCCCGACCTTTCGGGCGCGCCCGCTGAATTCCAGCAGCTGGGCGATACGATGAGCGAGATGGCCGACAATATTCAGGACCGCGACCGGCGCCTGCGCGAATCTGTAACCCTCAAATCCACGCTCATCCGCGAAATCCATCACCGGGTGAAAAACAATCTGCAGATTGTGATGAGCCTGCTTTCCATCCAGGCCGCCCAGGTCAAGGACCCGGGCGCGCGAGACGCGCTGATGCAGGCGCAGACCCGCATCAATGCCCTGGCGCTGGTGCACCGGATTTTGAATGAGCTGGAAGACCAGTCCACTCTGGACCTCAAACAATTGCTCGAAGAATTGTCGCGCCAGATCGCTGAAGGCATGGGCGATACCGAGCATCTGAAAATCCAGGTGGATGTGCCCAACATGGTGGTGAACAGCGGCGTGGCGGTGGCGCTGGCCCTGTTCACGGTCGAAGCGCTGACCAACATCTTCAAATATGCCTATCCCGTGCGCAAAAACGGGGTGATCCGGGTCAGCCTTGAACCCGATGCGCCGGGCAAGCTGCGCCTTGCCATTGCCGATGACGGGGTGGGCTTTCATATGGACCAGACCGGCAAGTCGGTGGGCTCCCGCCTGATCCGCACTTTTGGCGCCCAGCTTGGGGGCGTGGCCACTGTCACCTCTGAGGCCGGGCAGGGCACCGTGGTGGCGCTGGTTTTTCCCGATCCGCTGCACAAACAGGCGCCGCCCGCGCGTGAGCCGGCGCTGACCTGAACGGCGTAAATTGCATGTTTTCTGCTAACGGCTTTGCGCTATGGTCCCGCGCGGCAAATCAGTTTGGGGCTTTGGCATGGCGGACAATTTCGACGCGGTGGTGATTGGCGGCGGCCCGGGCGGCTACAACGCCGCCATCCGGCTGGGTCAGCTGGGTCTCACCGTGGCCTGTGTGGATTCGCGCGGCTCCTTCGGCGGCACCTGTCTCAATATCGGCTGCATTCCGTCCAAGGCCCTGCTGCACGCCAGCGAGCGTTACCACGAAGCCCAGACCGATTTCGCCAAGCTGGGCATCAATGCCAAAATCTCGCTCGATCTGACGGCGATGATGGCGCAGAAAAGCAAGGTGGTGGGCGAACTCACCAAGGGCGTGGAATTTCTTTTCAAAAAGAACAAGGTCGAAGGCATTGTCGGCGAAGGCCGCATCGCCGCGCCGGGTAAGGTTGACGTCAAAACGCCCGACGGCAAAACCCGTTCGATCTCTTGCAAACACATCATCATCGCCACGGGTTCGGATGTCGCGCCGCTGCCGGGCGTCACGATCGACGAAAAGCAGATCATCTCCTCCACCGGCGGCATTGCGCTGAATGCCGTGCCCAAAAAACTGCTGGTGGTGGGCGCGGGCGTGATCGGGCTGGAACTTGGCTCCGTCTGGCGCCGTCTGGGCAGCGAGGTTCATGTCGTGGAATTCCTCGACCGCGTCACGCCGGGCATCGACCTGGAAGTCTCCAAGGCCTTCCAGCGCATTCTCACCAAACAGGGTTTCACCTTCCAGCTTTCCACCAAAGTCACCGGTGTCGAGAAAAAGAAGGATGGCCTGGCCGTCACGGTTGAACCTGCCGCGGGCGGTGAAAAAAGCGTGATCGATGCCGATGTGATGCTGGTCGCGATTGGGCGCCGGCCCTACACCGCCAATCTGGGGCTGGACGCGGTGGGCGTGGCGCTCGACAAGCGCGGCCGTGTCGTCACCGACAATCACTACCAGACCAACGTCAAAGGCATCTATGCCATCGGCGATTGCCGCGAAGGCCCCATGCTGGCGCACAAAGCCGAAGATGAAGCCGTCGCGGTGGCCGAACTGATCGCGGGCAAGGCAGGGCATGTGAATTACGACGTGATCCCTTCGGTGGTTTACACCTTCCCCGAAGTCGCCACGGTGGGCAAAAGCGAAGAAGACCTCAAAGCCGCCGGCATTCCCTACAAGATCGGCAAGTTTCCCTTCACCGCCAATGCCCGCGCCAAGACCATCATGGCCACAGACGGCTTTGTGAAAATCCTCGCCCATGCCACCACCGACAAGGTGCTGGGCTGCGCCATCATCGGACCCGAGGCCGGCAATCTGATCGCGGAAGTCGCCCTGGCGATGGAATTCGGCGCGTCGTCGGAAGACATCGCCCGCACCTGCCATTCGCATCCGACTCTCACCGAAGCAGTCAGGCAAGCTGCTATGGGTGTTGAGGGTTGGACTATGCAGATGTAATTTCGCGCGAAGCGCGAAATTACATATCAACTCCATCATGGCCGGGCGTCGCACGACGCTGTCGCTAGCGACCCCAGGCCATCCAGGGTAACAAACTCAGCTCATGCCAAGGCTGGTATTCAACCCGGATCATCCGCCGGAAGAACTATTTGAAGGCTGCTGCGTAGATACGTGGGCGGTGAGAGATGCGATCCCGCATTGCCTCAGGTAATCGGCGATAGCATCGTAGAACTCTGGCGGGCGAGTGGGATCGGTTGAATCTCCGGGCGGCACATAGATCACCATGCCTTGTCGAGCACGGGTTAGCAGCACGCGATAAGCATTGGCCAAATAGATTTGGCGTACGGAATCGCGCACGACCTGCCATTCTGTGCCGCGAAAATGATAATGAGCCCATCGATTACTCTGTCGTCGGAAGTTAGCCTCCCAACAAACACCGACCCAATCCAATTCAAGCCCCTGAATATCGAACTCCGTCGCAGGGTCTTCCAGATAAAAAGATGACCGAACGTCAGTCTTATCATTTAGGAACCATGTCGGGGCATTTATCTTTTCATGCACGTTCACGCCGTCTGGCTTCAGTCGAGAAGCGCCAGAATAGGCCACAAGACCGCATCGTTCGGAACCGCGCGCTTGCTCTTGCAACCAAGCCTTCGCCGCCGTGAGGTCTCTAGTTAAAAAGAGAGGGTAAGCGCCCTTGATATTGTCATACAGATAAAGCGCTACAGGCGCATCGCCCGAAACGATAGCGTTCACAAAGGCCGACAGCTTCTCGGCACGGAAAGACCGAATAGAAACCGCAAGATGCAAGTCGGGTTCGATCTGACAATCAATGCCTTGCAAAACTGCAGGCAAGTTTCGGCTCCAGCGATATTCGTCGCTTTCAAGCCGATCTGAAACATAGACTTTCCAGTCGCGGTGCTTGATAGCGATTGCAGAGAACCACTCCGGCAGACCGGCTTCGCCAGCATTTATTTCCTGTCCCCCACCGACCAGGCAGATAATTGCGCACCATCCCTTATGTCGAGCAAACACGTCGATCAAAAAACTCGGTTCGGACTGATCGAAATCTGTTTGTCCCTTTTTGCGAGTCATGAAGCTAGATAGCTGTTTTGCATTCCAGGCGCGCTGTGCTTCGTCAAACACCGCGATTGTTTCGAATGGAGCATTTTGGGTAGTCAAATTGGCGTCACGAAAATGATGAATGTTTTGGATAAATGATTTTACCTTGCGCCGGCACTCTTCGATTTTCACTCTGTGCCGACTTCCACGCAGGCGGCGCAGTTCGTCGCGTGCAAAAGCCTCGCGCAGCACTGCCACAAGTGGGTCGTTACCAGAAAGAAATACAGCTCGTTCACCCTCGCGGTTCGCATATCGGACCGTCAGGTTTAGCCCGGCCAGGGTCTTGCCCGCGCCCGGTACACCGGTGACAAAACAAATGACTTTTTGCTCTTTCTGTTTTGCGTCGGTGATAATCCTTGAAAGGCAATCGGTGGTTTGCGCAAGGTTTATTCTGCCGGCATCGGACCGCGTGATTTCCTCGACGTGATGGTTGCTGTACAGCGCCTGGGCGGCTTCGATGATGGTAGGCGTTGGTTTGTAATCGCTTGCCATCCATGTTGCAGCATCAAGGTATTCGCGGGTAGGAAATCGCGCCGCCTCCATAAGCATGGTCCGCGCCAAACCGACCCCGTTGGTTAAGATCGGCTTTGCGACATCATCTGGCCAAAACGGCAGTTGCCCCGGCCGGCTTGTAGCCTTTGTCGCAATAACGATCGGTACTAAAGGCCGGGCATGACTTCCTTCATGAAAGTTTTTCAGATCGAGGCAATAGTCAATGGCTTGATCAACGGCGCTCGCGTCAAAATCGGCTGCACCGATTTTGAACTCGATAACGAAAATAACCCCATTGAGAAGCACAATTGCATCCGCGCGTCGGCCCATACGCGGAATCGAAAATTCAAGGCCCACCCAACCCTCTGAAAGGGAAGCAAGCTCGCGCTGGAGAATCTCAATCTCCGCCAGCCAAGAATTGCGCGTAAGAGGATCGAGATCGTGTGTGTGGTGTTCCGCCAGATGCCCCAAAATCGTTTGAGGGCTATCGTGCAGAAATGCAGTTATGGGTGCCGAATAGTAGGCGCGCTGCAATTTAGGCATTTGCATACCTGCAGCTTATGCGACGAGCTTAAGTCTGCAAGACCGCTTGCCAGACGTGAAAGCTGGTGCAGCAGTGCCTTTGCTGGAATATTTATGCGGTTTTCGGGCAAATCGCGGAGAATATTGGGCCTTGAACTCTCAAATGGTTCATCGCTGCCCCAATCTCACATGCTCTGGCCTGATACCCATGCCGATGAACCGGGCGGGAAACTGCCGTGCCCATGGCCAAGCATCAAACAATTTCACAAAAGCCGGCACTTTGGGCGTCTGGGTTGATTTCAGCGTCGGTGCCAGCATCAGATTTTGCGCCGCCACCTGAAAGCCCTGGATCACTTTGGTGGGAAATTCCCGCCGCGCCTGAACTTTCTTCAGGTCTGAAAATTTCGGCACGCCCTGCTGCAGCACCGGGCCCAGAATATTGGCTGTCGCCACCGCGTCCTGGATCGCCAGATTGATCCCCACCCCGCCGATC
>CAIXUE010000185.1 GCA_903922545.1 uncultured Alphaproteobacteria bacterium
CCGGCACCGAAAGGCACCGCGCCCACATCGGCGGGCCATTCCGGCAGGCACAGAAAAATCAGCGGGATCAGCACCGCCAGACCCACCGCAACGGTAATGACAACCGGCTTCCAGCCACCCCAGGCTTCGATGGCCGAGAAGACCGGAAAGAACACCAGCGTGCCGGTGGAGGTGGATGCCGCCAGAACGCCCATCGCCAGGCCGCGCTGGCTGACAAACCAGCGATTGACGATGGTGGCCGACAACACGCCCGCGACACAGCCGCTGCCGATGCCCGACACCACGCCCCAGGTCAGCACCAGCTGCCAGGGCTCCGTCATCATCAGGCTGAGGAGAGCCGCGCCGCTCATCATGGCCAGCGCGATCATCACGGTGCGGCGCACGCCAAAGCGCTGCATCGCCGCTGCCGCGAAAGGCCCGGTGAAACCGAACAGGAAAATCCCGGTGGCGGCGGCAAAGCTGATCACCCCGCGCGACCAGCCAAAGGCATTGCCCCAGGGCACCATCAGCACGGCAGGCGTGGAACGCACCCCCGCCGCGGCCAGCAGCGCCAGGAATATGACCGCTGTCACCGCGATGGCGTGATGAAACCCGAAAATGCCCCGTTTCATGCCCTCTTTCATGGCGGGCAGATTATCCTGTTGGCGGCGGAATTCACGGGCTTTTGCGCGCATGCCGCGGTTGCGGGGCGCTCATGGCAATGGACAGGGGCCCCTCGCATTTCTATGGTTCGGGCGCTCCTTTTTCAGGAATTTCGCCATGGCCAGACCCGCACTGCTTTGCATTCTTGACGGCTGGGGCTGGCGCCCCGAAACCACCGATAACGCCATCGCCGCGGCCCACACCCCCAATTACACAAAACTGCTGGCGCAAAGCCCCCATGCGCTGCTGGAAACCTCCGGCCGCGCCGTCGGTCTGCCCAAGGGACAGATGGGCAATTCCGAAGTGGGCCACATGAATATCGGCGCCGGCCGGGTGGTGGCGCAGGATCTGCCGCGCATCGATGTCGCCATCGAGGATGGCGCGCTGGAAAAAAATCCGGTGCTGCTGGATTTGATCGCCAAGACCAAAGCCGCCAAGGGCGGCGTGCATCTGCTGGGCCTGTTGTCGCCGGGGGGCGTGCATTCGCATCAGGATCACATGGTGGCGCTGGCGAAGATTGTGGCGGCGGCGGGTCTGCCGGTCTTTGTGCATGCCTTCCTGGATGGGCGCGACACGCCGCCCAAAAGCGCGCGTGGCTATCTGGAAAAATTCCTGGGCGATATTCCGGCCGGTGCGCGGGTGGCCACGATATCGGGCCGTTACTATGGCATGGACCGCGACAAGCGCTGGGACCGGGTGGAAAAAGCCTATGACGCGCTGGTCGATGCTTCTGCCCAACGCTTTGATGACGCCTTGGCCGCGCTGGATGCGTCCTACGCGCAAGACGTCACGGACGAATTCGTACTTCCGGCAGTGCTGGGCGATTATGCCGGCATGGCGGATGGCGACGCCTATCTCTTTGCCAATTTCCGCGCCGACCGGGCGCGGGAAATTTCGCTGGCCATGCTGGACAGGAAGTTTTCGGATTTTGCCCGCAAGCGGGTGGTGAAATTCGCCGCCGAAGCGGGCATGACGGAATATTCCAAGGAGCTGAAAGCGCTGATGCCGGCGCTGTTCGCGCCGCAGGATGTGCGCGAAAGCCTGGGCGAAGTGATGGCCGAACATCACATGAAGCAGCTTCGTATCGCTGAGACGGAAAAATACGCCCATGTCACTTTCTTTTTGAATGCGGGCCGCGAAGAACCGTTTGACGGTGAAGACCGCATCCTGGTGCCCAGTCCCAAGGTTGCCACGTACGATCATCAGCCGGAGATGAGCGCCTATCTTGTCACCGACAAGCTGGTCGAAGCTATTGAATCCGCCAAATACGACCTGATTGTCTGCAACTATGCCAATGCCGACATGGTCGGTCATACCGGCATCATGCAGGCGGCGATCAAAGCGGTGGAAGTGATTGACGAATGTCTGGGCCGCTTGATGACCGCCATAAATAAAGCGGGCGGCTTCATGCTGGTCACCGCCGATCACGGCAATATCGAATTGATGAAGGATCAGGAAACCGGCGATCCCTTCACCCAGCACACCACCCTGGATGTGCCGATTGTGATCTATGGCGCGCCCAAGGGTGCGGCACTGGAAAATGGCCGGCTGGCCGACATCGCGCCCACTGTGCTTTCGCTGATGGGTTTGAAACAACCAACCGCCATGACCGGCCATAGTCTTCTGGCTGGCGCGCATGCCCAGAAAGAGAACGCCTGAGTACGGCGAAAAATTTTCTTCTGCTGGCGGCTGTGTTTTGCGCCGCCCATGCTTATGCCGCCGAACGCGTCCAGGTGCCGGACAGCCCACGCCCGCGCCCGGCGCTGAAAAGCGATGCGCCGCCTTTGC
>CAIXUE010000186.1 GCA_903922545.1 uncultured Alphaproteobacteria bacterium
CTTCGCGGACATACATGCGTTTGACTTCGGCGAAGTCATCCAACAGCGCCACGCCGCCACAGCCCATGGCTGCGCCATCCTTGCGCGCGATGAAGAAGCGGATATGCGGCTGAAAGATCGCGTCCAGCGCCAGGCCGTGGCGCTGATGCGCGCTGTAAAGCGTCGAGAGCTCGTCGTTCAGCTCGTTGATCAGTTCGGCGATTTCCGGGGTGGCCGAAGACACCGGCGCAATCTCGATGGCATTGTCGGGAACGGCCGTCATGCGCGGCCTTCCCGGCACATCAGGCTTTCACCGCCATCTTGATCGGCCCTTCGGCCCGGCCGTGGATGAACTGGTCCACATATTCGTTGCCGCTATGATCGATCTGGCTGGTGGGGCCGGTCCAGATGATCTTGCCCTGGTAGAGCATGGCGATGCGGTCGGAGATTTTGCGCGAGCTGACCATATCATGGGTGATGGAAAGCGCCGTGGCCCCGACATCGCGCACCGTGGAGACGATCAGATCGTTGATGATGTCGGCCATGATCGGGTCCAGCCCGGTGGTCGGCTCGTCAAAGAAAATGATTTCCGGATCCGCCGCGATGGCCCGCGCCAGGCCCACGCGCTTCTGCATGCCGCCCGACAATTCCGACGGCGACAGATATGCCACATCCGAACCCAGCCCCACTTTCGCCAGCTTGGTGATGGCGATGTCCTTGGCTTTGGCGCGGCCCATGCCACGGCCCTGAATCAACCCAAACGCCACATTTTCCCAAACCGTCAGCGAGTCAAACAGCGCCGCGCCCTGAAACAGCATGCCGAATTTCTTCATCACCGGATCGCGCGCCGCGCCTTTCAGCCGCGTCACTTCCACCCCATCCACCAGAATGGTGCCCTCGTCCGGCGTCAGAATTCCCAGAATGCACTTCAGGGTGACGGATTTTCCGGTGCCCGAACCGCCAATGATCACGGTGGAGGATTGTTTCTCGACCGTAAGGTCAACGCCATCCAGAACCACTTTGCTGCCAAAGCGCTTCTTCACCCCAGCCATTTCAATTTTGGCGGTCATGCGTGAAACAGGATCGCGGTCAGAACAAAATCGGTGGCCAAAATCAAAATGGAAGACGACACCACCGCCGCGGTGGTGGCCGCGCCCACGCCCTGCGCCCCGCCCTTGGAATTGAAGCCGTGATAACAGCCCATCAACGCCACGATGAAGCCAAACACCGCCGCCTTGATCAAGCCGCCCGTCACGTCAGCCTGGGTGGCGAAATCCACCGTGTTCTTCAAATAGATTGAACCGGTGAAGCCCAGATTTTCCGTCGCCACCAGATAGCCGCCAAACACGCCGATGGCGTCCCCCACCGCCGTCAGGATCGGCATGGAAATCACCGCCGCCACCAGCCGCGGCACCACCAGATATTTGATGGGATTGGTCGCCAGCGTGGTCAACGCATCAATCTGCTCGGTCACTTTCATGGTGCCGATTTCGGCGGCGATGGCGGCGGAAACCCGCCCCGCCACCATCAGGCCGGCAATCACCGGCCCCAATTCGCGCGTGATGCCCAACACCACGATCTGCGGCACAATCGCTTCGGCGCCATAGCGGTTGCCGCCCAGATAAATCTGCAGCGCCAGCACCGCGCCGGTCGAAAGCGCCGTCAGCCCCACCACCGGCAGCGAGAAATAACCAATCCGCAAAAGCTGAATGCCGATCAGCCGTCCATAAATGGGCGGGCTCACAATGCTCAGCAGTGCCTGGCCGGTGAATTTCGCCACCCGGCCGATCAGCGCCAGAAAGCCCAGCACCGTCCGCCCGATCGCCGCCACAAAATTTTCAGCCATCTGCATCAGGCGTGGTCCACATATCGGCGCGGCACACGGGGCGAGATGCCCGTCAACACTTCATATTCGTTGGTGGCGCAATATTCTGCCATCTCGCTCACGCTGACGGTATCGCCGAACAGTTCGACCACATCACCTTTGCCCGGCGGCGTGGCCATGCCGGTGATATCAATCGTCATCAAATCCATGGAGACGCGCCCGGCATATGGCGCGCGCGCCTTGCCGAACGCCGCCATGCCCCGGTTGGAGGCGGCGCGCATGATGCCGTCGGCATATCCCAGCGCCAGAGTGGCAAGCATTGTCGGCCTTTTTGCACGGAAGGTGGCTGCGTAGCCAACGGTCTGACCCTTGTCAATTCGGCGGGTCTGCAGCACCTGGGCCGTCAGCACGGCCACGGTTTTCATGATGTTTTTTTGCCCTTTGGGACTGACGCCTTTTGGACTGACGCCCCACAGCGCGATGCCCGGCCGCACCAGATCGAAATGATAATCCGGGCCAAGGAATATCCCGCTGGAAGCCGCCAGGCTGGCCTTGGCCGGGGGCAGCATGGCCAAAGCGGCGCGAAAACGCGAAAGCTGCTCACGGTTCATGGCGGCGCCTGGCCCCAGATCGTCAGCACACGCCAGATGGCTCATCAGCAAAGTCAGATTGAGGCCGGCCAGACGCGTTTTCCAGTCACCGGCAATGGTTGAAACATCCGCGCTGCTCAGGCCCAGCCGGTTCATGCCAGTGTCCATGTTCAGCACCGCGTCCAGCGTGCGGCGCGAAGACTTGGCGGCCTCAGACCAGGCGGCAATGCCATGCAGCCCGTTCAGCACCGGCGTCAGATTATGGGCGATCAACGCCGAAGCAGTTTCCGGCGTGGGCCCATCCAGCACCAGAATGCGCGCCTTCGGCACGGCGGGACGCAGCGCCACGCCCTCACTTAGCCGCGCCACAAAAAACGTATCGCAGCCCGCGCCCGCCAGCGCCTGCGCCACCATGCCGGCGCCAAGCCCATAACCATCGGCCTTGACCACGGCGGCGGCATCGGCCGATCCGGCCAGCTTGCCAAGCGTGCGGTAATTCTCCGCCACCGCGCCCAGCCGCACCGTCAGGCTTGCCGTTTCAACATTGCTATCGGTCATGTCGCTTTCGCTAATTGGGCTGGGGAATGCCAGGCGCGCGGCTGTTGTTGCCGGTGAACATATCCGAAAGGCATGGCGTATTGAGCATCACCGGGCAACCGGGATTGGTCTGCATCTGCTGGCGCAGGGCCTCAGAGCCGGTGGGCCGGGCATTGGTGTCCTGAATCACCAGTCTGGGCAGGGCGTTCAGCACCAGCGCGCCATTGGGCAGCTGCACCGCCGTCCAGGGAATATGGGTACAGCGCCCCTGCTGCGACTGGTTCAGATATTCAAAGCTGCTGGCGCCGCAGGCCAAGTAATTGCCCACCGATCCCAATATGTCGCCCGGCGCGGGCGTCGGCGGCTTCATTTCCGGGATCACTGGCGGCTTGGGAACCACGGTCAGCGGCTTGGCGCTGATATCATGGTCATTGTTCTGCACATCCGGCTTGATCAGATCGACCTGCGGCGCGTTGTTCCGGTGCAGCAGCGACAGGTCCAGCATGGTCTCGATCGGCCCGCGCACGCCGGGGCGCTCCAGATTTTGTCTGAGCGAAATCACCAGCATCGAAAATAGGCCAAAATGAATAAGCGCGACGCACGCCCAGGTCAGCGTGTCCCGGATCAGAAGGCGGCGGCGCTCCTCCGGGCTGCGAACTTTCCTCCGGCCAGCCGGGAAAACCTGGATGTCGTCAGTCAGCAAGCGGGCGTCTTCCTGCGGTCAGGCTCTGATACGGCCAGGGAACGTGGACAACCGGATCATAGCCGGGCGGCGAGGCTCCGCAAATCGCGCGGCCTGACAAGTTCTTCATTCTACGCAGTTTTTAGCTGATTTGGGCCCAAATTGCAGTTTGCCCCCCGCTCCTGCATAACGCATGGGAATGCAACTATTCCTTGTCAATCTCGCGCGCCGCCCCGACCGGCTGGCAGCCATGACGCAGGCCGCCAATGCCTTGGAATTGGGCCTGACGCGGATCGAGGCAGTGGATGCCAGATCAAGGGCATCGCTGGATGAAATTTTTGCACCCTCCGGTCCCCTGGGCGAAATTCCGCGCGGCGACAAGGCCTGCTTTCTGTCGCACCGCGCCGCCTGGGAAGCTTTCGTCGCCAGCGGCGACGCCTACGCGGCGGTGCTGGAAGACGATGTGATCCTCTCACCCTCGGCGGGGCGCTTTCTCAAGGACGAAAGCTGGATTCCGCCCGGCGTCGAGCTGGTCAAGCTGGAGCATTACGGCCCCAAAGGCCAAAGCGTGCTGCTGTCGGATTTCAAAGACCTGAAGGACGGCTTTCGCATCGGGCGCATGCGCTCACGCCATACCGGCGCCGCCGCTTATATTTTGTCTCGCCGCATCGCCCAGCTGCTGCTGGCCGAAAAGCGCTTTAACCTGCCGGTGGATCACCTTCTCTTCAATCCCAACAATTCCGCGCTGTTCGCCAAACTGTCGCCCTGGCAATTGCTGCCGGCGGTGGCGCGGCAACAGGATTTTGTCGGCGCCAAATCCGATATCGAGGGCACCCGCATCGGATTGCGCGCCCTTTCGCCCACTTACATCCGGCGCGAGCTGGTCCGTTTCGGCTATGACCTGAAATTGCTGCCGGCCCAGTTCCTGCTGGCCATCACCGGCCGCGCCCGCTTCACCCGCATCGGGACGAAAGCCTAGCTTTCCGCAATCAGATCGCTGAACCGCGTGAAGCGGTCGTCGAAATACATGTCGATCTTGTTGGTGGCGCCATGGCGGTGCTTTTCCACCAGCACTTCCGCCCGCCGGTGGGCGCGCTCGCATTTTTCCAGCCATTTGGCGTGATCGGGCGAACCGGCATCCGGCTCGCGGTTCTTGAGGTAATATTCCTCGCGATACACAAACATCACCACGTCCGCGTCCTGCTCGATGGAGCCGGATTCGCGCAAATCCGACAGCACCGGGCGCTTGTCATCGCGCGCATCCACGCCGCGCGACAGCTGCGACAGGGCCAGGATCGGCACATTCAGTTCCTTGGCCAGGGTTTTGAGGCCCTTGGTGACTTCGGTGATTTCCTGCACCCGGTTCTCGGCCCGGCGCGACGGCTCAACCAGTTGCAGATAGTCGATGATGATGACGCCGATCTTCTTTTCGCGCTTCAGGCGGCGGGCACGGGCCGCGATCTGGGCGATGGAAATGCCGCCGGTATCGTCGATGTAAAGCGGCAGGCTCGACAATTCCTGCATGGTGAGAACGAATTTCTCCCATTCGCTTTCGGAAAAGCGGCCATTGCGGATTTTCCACATTTCGATTTCGGTCTGCTCGGCCAGAATACGGGCCGACAGTTGCTGCGCCGCCATTTCCAGCGAAAAGAACAAGACCGGCGCGCCGCGCGGCATCTCCGCCCCCGCCGCGATGTCCTGGCTATAGGTACGCGCGGCATGAAAGGCCATGTTGGTGCCCAGCGCGGTTTTGCCCATGCCGGGGCGGCCCGCCAGGATCAGAAGATCGGAAGGCTGAAGCCCGCCCAACAGCCGGTCGATATCGGTAAAGCCGCTGGTGACGCCGGAAATCTGGCCGCCGCGCTTTTGCGCCGCTTCGGCGGATTCCACCGTCCGGCGCAGCGCCTCATGGAATTCCAGCGGCCCTTCGCCGTATTTGGAGGTTTCGCTGACGGCGTAAAGCGCCTTTTCGGCTTCCTGTATCTGCGCCGCCGGGCCCTTGTCGGCCGGGGCTTCATAGGCGGCATTGACGATATCCTCGCCAATGCGGATCAGCCCGCGCCGCACCGAAAGGTCATGCAGAATGCGGGCATAATCCTTCACCTTGGGCATGGCCGGCGCCGCAGAGGCCAGCCCCGCCAGATAGGCCACGCCGCCTACTTCGATCAGGCCCGGATCCGCCTTCATCGCCGCATGCAGCGTCAGGGGCGTCAGCACATAGGCGCCGCGCTCAAACGCCTGCGCCATGGTTTCGAAAATGCGCGCATGCAGCGGATCGTAGAAATGCTCGGGCCGCATCTGCGTGCCCAGCCGCTCCAGCGACTGGTTATCGACCAGGATGCTGCCAAGCAGCGCCTGCTCGATGTCGATGTCATAGGGCACATGGCGATAGGCGTCTTGTTCCATGATCGTCTCGTTATCGCCCTTGAAAGCCCCTCGCCCAGCCCGGCGCGGGGTCCGCAATCAAACTGTTGTCCCGGGCCGGAACAAGTACGATTCCGGTCTGCTAACAGCTTCGCAAAACCCGTCACAGATTTAGTGTTTTTCCCGCGAACGACCACAATTAAACGCCGCCCACAGCCCGGCGGTTGCCGCGTCCCGGTTGGCCAATCTTGCAAAGTCCCGCAATCGGGATATCTGAGTGTGCATGGCCAAGCTGACCGACAAGGATTTCGCCCGCATCGCCCGCGCCCTGGCGGAACCCCGGCGCTATGAGATTCTCAAGAAAATCGGCGCCTGCCAAACCGCGCGCTGCACCGATATCCAGGAAGACCAGGCTGTCACCCCTGCCACTCTCTCCCACCACATCAAGGAACTGGAGACGGCCGGGCTGGTGGAAACCAGCAAGGAAGGCAAATTCATGCACCTGAAGCTCAACCGCCCGGTGCTGCAGGCCTATCTGGACCGGTTGGGAAAAATCTGACCCCCGCTTGAATTTGATAGTTAGACGATTATCTAACTATCGAAATTTCAACCGCAACGGAGGGTTTTATGAGCAATCTCAACAACAAAGTGGCCGTGGTCACCGGCGCTTCCAAGGGCATCGGGGCCGCCATCGCCAGGGCATTCGGCGGCGCGGGCGCGCAA
>CAIXUE010000187.1 GCA_903922545.1 uncultured Alphaproteobacteria bacterium
ATTTCATCGAAAGCGAAGCGAAATACCGCGCCCTGATTTTCACGGGCGCGGGCAAGGGTTTTTGCGCCGGGGCCAATCTGACCGCCGCACAGGCCAGCGGCCCGATTGATGCCGGCGCAATGCTGGAACAGGTCTTTCACCCCTTCCTGCGCCGCCTGCGCGATAGCCGCATGCCGGTGGTGATGGCCGTGAACGGCCCGGCGGTGGGAATCGGCATGAGCTTTGCGCTCAGCGGCGATCTTGTTGTCGCGGCGCGCTCCGCTTTCTTCCAGCAGGGCTTTTCCAAGATCGGTCTGGTGCCGGATGGCGGCTCGACCTGGCTGCTGCCACGCCTGATCGGCCTGGCGCGGGCGCGCGAATTGGCGCTGCTGGCGGAAAAGCTGTCTGCCGAAAAAGCCCTGGAATGGGGGCTGATCAATGCCGTGACCGATGACGATCAGTTGATGGCGCAGGCCGTGGCGCTGGCGCAGAAATTGGCGGAGGGGCCCTCCGCCCTCGCCCTCACCCGCAAGCTGTTCTGGGACAGCCCGCAAAATAGCTATGAACAGCAATTGGCTGAGGAACAGGCGGCCCAGGCCAAGGCCAGCCAGAGCGCAGATTTCCGCGAAGGCCTCGTTGCCTTTCATGAAAAACGCCCACCCCGTTTCACCGGGAAATAGCGATGAAAATCAAAATCAAGCATTTTGCCGTGAAAGAAGGCGAGAAGGTGCATCTGCATCAATGGCCCACGGAAATAGAGCCGCTCTACAAATCCCCCAAGCATTTCCGCGCCCTGCTGGAAGAGCATGTGGCGCAGCTCAGCGAACAGCAGCAACTGCTCTATGCCCTGAACCGCAATGCCGTGCTGGTGATTTTCCAGGCGATGGATGCGGCCGGCAAGGACAGCGCCATCAAGCATGTCATGTCCGGCATCAATCCCCAGGGCTGCCAGGTCTTCAGCTTCAAGCATCCCAGCGCCACCGAATTGCAGCACGACTTTCTGTGGCGCACCACGCGCGACCTGCCGGAGCGCGGCCGCATCGGCATCTTCAACCGCTCCTACTATGAAGAAGTGCTGATCGTGCGGGTGCATCCGGAAATCCTGGCCGGGGAGCATGTGGGCGATAAAGGCGATATCTGGCAGCACCGTTTCCGCTCCATCCGGGAGCTGGAAAAGCACCTCCACGCCAACGGCACCCGCATCGTAAAATTCTTTTTGCATCTGTCGCCGGAAGAACAGCGCAAGCGCTTCCTGGCGCGGATTGACGATCCGGCAAAGGACTGGAAATTCGGCGAAGACGATCTGAAGGAACGCACATACTGGAAGGCCTATATGAAGGCCTACGAAGCCTGCCTCGGCGCCACCAGCAGCAGCCACGCGCCCTGGCATGTAGTGCCCGCCGACGACAAGAAAACCGCGCAACTGATTGTCTCTCAGATCCTGCTCGATACCTTGAAGGATTTGAAGATGACCTATCCCAAGGTCGGCCCGGCGCGGCGCAAGCAATTGCAGGCCATTCGCGCGAAACTGGCGAAATAGCGCGCCGTCTGTGAGTGATCCGCAATAACGCCGCTGGATCGGCCGCTTGTATACAAAATGACAACATTGGCTTTACGGCAGTTGAAGGGCTCGGCTGTAGCTTCGGGATTGTGGTAAAGCAA
>CAIXUE010000188.1 GCA_903922545.1 uncultured Alphaproteobacteria bacterium
ATTTCATCCACGATGGTCTGCGGCCCGTTCAGGGCAGCGGCGGCGGCGACCTGGATGGGCGTGAAGGCGCCATAGTCGAGATAGGATTTGATCCGCGCCAAAGCCCCGATCAGCTTTTCGTTGCCGGCGGCAAAGCCCATGCGCCAGCCGGGCATGGAATAGGTCTTGGACAGCGACTGAAATTCAATGGCGATATCCTTGGCCCCATCCACTTCCAGAATGGACGGCGGCGGCGTATCACCGAAATAAATATCGGCATAGGCCAGATCGCTCAGCACCCAGATCTCGTGCTTCTTGGCGAACTTCACGATCTCTTTGTAGAAATCCAGGCCTACAACCTGCGCCGTGGGATTGGACGGGTAATTCACCACCAGCGCCAGCGGCGACGGCACCGAATGGCGTGTCGCCTTGCCGATGCTGGACAGATATTCCTCGGGGCTGGTGGCCGGAATGTGCCGGATGGCGGCGCCCGCGATGGTGAAGCCGAAGGCGTGAATGGGATAGGCCGGATTGGGCACCAGCACCACATCGCCCGGTGCGGTGATCGCCATGGCAAGATTGGCGAAGCCTTCCTTCGATCCTAAAGCCGCGATCACTTCGCGGTCCGGGTCCAGCGTCACGCCGAAGCGGCGCTTGTAATAAGCCACATGCGCCTTGCGCAAACCCTTGATACCGCGCGAAGCCGAATAGCGATGGGCGCGCGGATCCTTGGCGGTCTCGCACAGCTTATCGACGATAAAATCGGGGGTCGGCATGTCGGGATTGCCCATGCCGAAATCAATGATGTCCTCGCCCTTGGCGCGCGATTGCGCCTTCAGGCGGTTCACTTCCTCAAAGATATAAGGCGGCAACCGCTTGATGCGGTAAAAATCGGTATTCATGGGCAAATCCTGAAAGCGCCAGAGATTCGGAGATTTGGAGGCCGGACGCAATCATTTTTGGCGAGAAATAAGGCAGCTTCGGGACCGCTATGTCCCGGAAGCTGGCCTGGCCACGCCCGTTAACGCCTCAGCTCTGGACGAAAATCTCCGCCCGGCGATTGCCTTCCTCGCCCTGGGGCATCGATTCGTAATAGACCGGCTGGCTGTCGCCCACCGCCTCTACCAGCACCTTTTCGGCCGGAATGCCTTCATGGATCAGTTCCTGCGCCACGGCATTGGCCCGCTGCTGCGACTTGTCGAAAATCACTTCCAGATGCTTTTCGACCGGCATGTTGGGGGTGCGGCTTGAAGCATGACCCACCACGCGGATGGCGCCCGCCCCGCCCGTCGCCTTGTACTGGGCCACGGCGTTCTTGATCTGGGTCCGGGCCGCCAGCGAAAGCGTGGTGCCGTCGCCGGGGAAATAGACCACCGCGGTGGGCGGCACGCCGCCATTGGCGGCGCCTGCGGGACCGGTGGAAACCGCATCCAGATTGGCCATCACCGGCCCACTGGCCATGTCAGAGGCCACGCCGCCCTTGGGCGGAACCGCGGGCACGGCGGCAGCCGCGACACCGGCATTGGAAGCGGTCTGGCGATAACGCTGCACGATGGGGGCCGAAACCCACTGGTTGATGGACGCGTTCAGTGGCGGCGCCGATGACGGCCTGAAACCAAGGGCCGCGTCGGAAGCAACCTGCGGGCTCATACCCGCGCCGCGCACCGGCGTGTTGGCAGGCACGGCCGGAACAGCCGGTTCAGCGCCCGGCGGCGGAGCCGAGCGGGACGGCGCAACAGCGGCAGTCTGGACCGAACCGGCGGGCGCAGCCCCCGTGGGAACCGCGGCGGTTCCCTGGGTCAGGGCAGCGGAAGGCGGCGGCACGGCAGCGGCTGTGGCCGCAGGCGGCGGAGCCGGGGCGGCCGTGGGCGGCGGCGAGGCTTGCGCCGACGGCGGCGCGGAATCGGCGGTGGGCGGGGTGTTGGCGGCAAGCTGGGCCGAAGGCGGAATATCGGCGGCGCTTGGCGGCGGGGCGGCGGCATCGGTGCCGGCGCGAAGCGCGTCCGCGCTATAGCGGGCCTGGGCGCCATCGGCGGCCAGCGATTGGGCAGCGGCCTGCTGCTGGGCAGGCGTGGATGTGGCGGGCTTGGCCGGCATATTGGCCAGGTCGGGCGAAGTGCTGGCGCTGGCATCGCTGTCAGCGCTGGGCGGCGGCGCATCATCGCTGCTGCTGCCGCCGAACCAGGTGGTCGGATCCAGATAGGAAACCGCATCGCCAACCGCGCTGGCGGCGCCGCCTGCTGCATCGCCAACACCGCTGCCGACATCCGACATGGTATCGCAAGCGCTCAAACCGAGGCTCAGTCCCAGAATGACGCCCAGCGGCAAAAGCGGAATGATCTTCATCATGACATCCGTTCCGAAAAGGGCGCCCCAAAAAGGACGCTCCAAAAAATTCAGGTCTGCCGGACTGCCCCCACAAAGCCGCGCCGAAGCGCGGGAAACCCGGCAGTTTTTTATACCGTGACAAACCGGCGGTTCCAACGGGGTGAATCCTCTAAATCCGTGAATTCTTGAACATTTTGACGGCTGCGACACCGGAACCGGCATGCAAAAGCCGGTTTGCGCCCGCCCCATCCCCCGCGCTACACCAAAGCTTGATGCCCAAGCACGTCCCCAAAGCCGCGCCCGCCGAGGCCGAAGCGATTTCGCCCGACAGTTTCGCGCAACTCGACCGCGAAAAATTCACCCGCAACATGCTCAAAGTGGGGATGCAGACCCAGCATCTGCTCACCGAGTTTTTCAAGCGCTTGGCGGCGCGGGAAAAGCCCGGTCCGCTCGATCCCCTCAATGTCTCGGGCGCCTTCATGGCGCTGGCGGCGGCTATGGGCAAGAATCGCGAGCAGGTGATGGAAGGCCAGGTCCAGCTCTGGAAAGACTGGATGGGGCTTTGGGAATCAACCGCCCGGCGCATCCTGGGCGGCGACGCCCCGGCCCTGGTTCAGCCGGCGCCCGGCGACCGGCGCTTTCGCGACGCCGAATGGCAACGCAACGAGATGTTCGATTTCATCAAGCAATCCTACCTTCTCACCGCCAATGCGGTGCAGGGCATGGTCGCCAATCTGCACGATGTGCCCGATGCCGACCGCAAGCGCATCGAGTTTTACACCAAGCAATTCGCCGACGCTTTCGCGCCCACCAATTTCCCCATGACCAATCCGGAAGTGATGCGCGAGACGCTGAAGTCCAACGGCGAAAACCTGGTCAAGGGGTTGGACAATCTTCTGGCCGACATTGAACGCGGCCGGGGCGAACTTGCCATCCGCCAGTCAGCAGACGGTTTTGAGCTGGGCAAGAACATCGCCACCGCGCCGGGCAAAGTGGTGTTCCGCAATGAACTGATTGAACTTCTGCAATTCACGCCCAGCACCGAACAGGTGCATGAGCGGCCGCTGCTGATTTTCCCGCCCTGGATCAACAAATATTACATCCTGGATCTGCGGCCCGAGAACAGCTTCATCCGCTGGCTGGTGGGCCAAGGCTATACCGTCTTTGTGGTTTCCTGGATCAATCCGGGCGAACGCCAGGCCGAATTCGGCTTTGAAGAATATATGCGCGAGGGAATCTTCGCCGCGCTTGGCGCGGTGAAAGATGCCACCGGCGTGAGCGATCCCAATTGCGTGGGGTATTGCATCGGCGGCACGCTGCTGGCGGCAACCCTGGCCTATCTGGCGGCCACGGGTGGGGCGACGCCCGGCGGCGAACGCATAAATTCCGCCACTTTCTGGGCGGCGCAGACCGATTTTTCCGAAGCCGGCGACCTTTCGGTCTTTGTCGATGAGGCGCAGCTGGAAGCCTTGCAGGAACAGATGAAAGCCGAAGGCGGCTTTCTCAAAGGCTCCAAGATGGCGACGGCCTTCAACATGCTGCGCGCCAATGACCTGATCTGGTCGTTTGTGATCAACAATTACATGCTGGGCAAACAGCCCATGCCGTTCGATCTGCTGTACTGGAATTCCGACAGCACCCGCATGCCCGAGAAACTACATCTGTCCTATTTGCGGCAATGCTATCGCGACAATGCCCTGGCGCTGGGCAAGATGATGCTGGACGGGGTGAAGCTGAATTTGTCGAAAGTCACCCTGCCCGTCTATCTGCAATCGGCGCGCGAAGACCACATCGCGCCCGCCGCATCCGTGTTCAAAGGGGCGCATCTGTTCGGCGGGCCGGTCCGCTTCATTATCGCCGGCAGCGGTCATATCGCAGGCGTCATCAATCCGCCGGGCGCGAACAAATACCAATACTGGACCAATGAGGCGACAAATCCCGCCACGGTGGAAGACTGGCGCAAAGGCGCCACCGAACATCCCGGTTCCTGGTGGCCGGATTGGGATACATGGCTTTCCAGCCTGTCAGGCGCAAAAATTGCGGCGCGCCAGCCCGGCGACGGCAAGCTCAAAGTGCTGGGCGATGCGCCCGGAACTTATGTGAAAGAAAAAACGCAATAATCAATTCGTCCGCCCCGGCTCCAGCTTTTCATTCTGGCCAGCGACCTGGTGGTAATAGCCCGGACCCTGCGCGCCATTGGCCCAATAATCTGTTTTGGGTTTGACCAGCCAGTTCATGCCGTCGGGCCCATGCACATACCCCAGCCGCAGCTGTTTCATGTATTGGGCAGCGAAATCATCCTCGCCGCACGTGCCATCAATGCAAGCGGTGGAAATCGAAGTGACCGCCAACGAAGCCGCCCGTGGCTGCGGTACCGACGCGTCCGCGGCGTGGCAATGCAGCGAGAAGGCCACCGCGCCGGTCTGCGGTTCGGCCCAACTGACATCGGCGGATGCCACGCCTGCGATCCAGACCGCGATGCGATCCCCCGTCACGCGATATTCCGCAAAGCCGACCGCGCCCCGCGGCGTACCGAATTTCATCAGCATGAAACCGAAAGGCTGCGGCTGGATCACAGTAGGCGACGGTTTGGAAATAAAATCCTGTTCGATCAGGGACAGCACATAGGCTTCGGCGCGTTGTCCGTTCAATTTGCCGCTTTGATAAATTGCGTGTTCAAACCCGGACGGCGCCATCACATGGATCATGCTGTCGTCATCGGCATGGGCCGCCACGAACCAGTATTCCGGCGCCAGGCCATTGCAGCGCCCCGCGCCCAACCCCTTCAGCGCCACAGGCTCGACATTGGGGCCGCGCGCCAGTTTCAGCGACCAGGCCGCATTGGCGGCCATGGAGGGGCGGGCGAATTTCTCTTTCGCCAGGGTACGTGCAGGCTCTACCGAAAGCTGTTTGATCTGCTTCGGCTCAGTGGAAAAAAGCACCGCGACAGTCTTGGGCTGAAGCTCACCTTTGGGTTCATCAAACAGCGTGAAAAGGGCGCGATCGCCGCTGCGATAAGCCCGCACGATTCCGGCCGCCTGATCGGCTGAGGTGATGGCCACCCCATCGATCGCCGCCACCACATCGCCGGCATGCAGCCCCGCCTTGCCGGCGGGGCTGGCGTCATCGACATGCGCCACCAGCGCGCCGCGGGTGGTCAAAAGCGGCGCCCGGGCGGCGGCGGCAGGCGTCATCACGGAAAATTCCAGCCCGGCATAGCCGCGCGGCTTCATCGGCGGCGCGATATACCAGGCCACGCCAAGGGCTGCGGCGGCCACGCCAAGCGTCACCAGAATCCAGAAACGCGCCATGCGCGCTTCTAGCATATTTAGAGAAGACCCGTCGTCTCGGGCAGACCCAGCATGATATTCAGGTTTTGCACCGCCGCGCCGCCGGCCCCTTTGCCAAGATTGTCGAGCGCCGCCACCAGCCGTGCCTGACCCAGCTTTTCATTGCCGAAAACATACAGCGTCATGCGGTTGCTGCCCGCCAGGATTTCCGCATCCAGCACCTTCAGGCCGGCCGCCTCTTCCAGTCCGGCCACACCGACCAGCGCCTTGCCGGCATAAGCCTCAGCCAGTGCCGCATGCAGATCACCAAGCGAAGGCTTCTTCGGCAGCGCCCACAGCGGCAGCGGCACTTCCACCAGCATGCCGCGATAAAAGCGCGCCACGCTGGGGGCGAACAGCGGCGCATGGGTCAGACCGGCATGGCGCGTCATTTCGGGGATGTGCTTGTGAGACAGGCCCAGGCCATAGCCGCGCTGTACCGTTTCCACAAAGGCCGGCGAATCTTTTTTCTCAAACTCCTCGATCATCGCTTTGCCGCCGCCGGAATAACCGGAGACGCCATGCACACTGAGCGGAAAATCGGCGGTCACCAGGCCAACGGCCACCAGCGGCCGCGCCAGGGCCAGAAAACCAGTAGCCCAGCAGCCCGGATTGCTCACCCGCTTGGACGCCGCGATGCGCTGGGTTTGACCAGGCTCCAGTTCTGCGAAACCATAAGTCCAGCCTTTAGCCACCCGGTGGGCGGTGGAAGCGTCAATCACCCGCGTATTTGGATTGTCGATCAGCGCCACGGCCTCGCGCGCCGCGTCATCCGGCAGGCAAAGGATCGAAAGGTCGGCCGCGTTCAGTGCGTCTTTCCTGGCGCGCGCATCCTTGCGCTCGGCGTCGGACAGCGTGATCAGCGAAAGGTCCTTGCGATCCGCCAGCCTTTCGCGGATTTCCAGCCCGGTGGTGCCCACCGCGCCATCTATGAAGATCTTGGCGGTCATGGAACTTGTCCTTAGCCGATACGCACAAAAGAAAATAGCGGGCTGGCTTTGGCCTAGCTTTTCTTTGCGCGCGAAGCGCGCTTAGAAAAGCTGGCCCCTCCCCGAGCAAAGCGAGGGAGGCGCCAGCTTGCTTGCACGCGCAACGAACGTAAAAGCAAAAGCCTTTTAGCGCTTCGAGAACTGGAAGCTGCACAAGTAGCTGTTTTAACTAAACTATTTGAAGCACTTTTTTTCTGTGAATGGTATGTGAAGACACTTTTTCACCAACTGCAATCCCACGTCCAATCTATATCAATCCAAGAAAACTGAACAGCCCACACCTTCGCGATACACATGGCGATGAATGAACTCAGGCGAGCTGATGGCGGGCGGGCTGTTGCGCGGCGGCCAGCGCGTGGCTTCGGTATTATTCAGTTCGGGAAATTGCTTTGGCCTGCCCTGCCCTCAAAATCGCGACAAAGCGTTCTTTCATCTGGTTGAAGAATGCTTGGGGAAGAAGGCCGTAAGCCACACTATCCAGATTGCCTCCGATGGGTCTTAAATCGGGACCCGGCCACGCAAATCGGTTTGCTTCGGTGAGGATAACCCAAGATTTCTCACTATCGAGTCCCAGGCGCGTTTTTGTGGCTGACGGAATTTCTAGGGCAAAGGCTGGATTATCCGGAGGTGAATGAGTGATCGGTAAAACCGTGACCATGTCACTTCCCTCATCATCGCGC
>CAIXUE010000189.1 GCA_903922545.1 uncultured Alphaproteobacteria bacterium
ATTGTTTCTGGGCCGTGCGCCCAGGGACGCCAAGGGCGGCCTTTCCAAGCTGACGCATCATTTCGCCGCCGACGACCTGGCCGAAGCCCGCACCGCGGTGGCCGACCGCATTGTCGCGGAATTCAAGAGCACCAAACGGCTGGTTCCCAATTCCCTGGTCGAGGAACTCAAAGCCCTGCGCAGCCTAGCCAACAAGGTGGTGCTGGGGGTGGGAAAATATCTCAGCCACGAGGATCTGGTGGCGGCATTCACCCTGCGCTCCAAGCGGCTGGTCAACCAGGAAGTCCTGTCGACCCACATTGACGGCGCACAGCCCGATGAAAAGGTCGAGCGCCTGCTGTTCGTCGAGGAAAACGTGATCGGCGCCGAGAACAAGCGGCTGCTGGCCGCGTTCGTGCTGCCGGTTGTGAATTCTGCCCCGTTCGAAAATTTCTTCAACAACGCCAAAACCCCGATCCTGGGCCGGTTGCAGCGGCTGGCGGCACTGCAGGGCAAGGTGCGTCGCTCCAATTTCATCGAAGTGCAGCGCCAGGAAATCACCGACAAGATTGACCGGCTGGCCTTCAATGCCGCGGCGGCTGCTAGGCTGTTCGAAGGCCTGGATGCGCGCAGCGCCAATCATGTTGAAAAGGCCACAACGCTTTTGAAGTTGACGCTGGGCGGTTTCTTCACCGAGGGGGCATTGTCGGCAAAGGCGCGGGAGATGATCTTGGGCTATCTCGCCACCCCGGGCTTCCTGGCGGGCTATTTCGCCGGACTTCCCAATGCGGAAGGCGAAACCGACAAGGCGATGGCGGCCCTGATCGCCGACCTCGACAAGGCCGGAATTACCGCCGAGACAGGCCTGCGGTCTATCGCGGCTTAATGCGCCGCGTCCCAATTGTCGGCAGCCCGCGCTTCCACCACCAGCGGCACGGATATTTCGACGGCGGGTAGCGCCGCCTTTTCCATCACCGATGCCACCAGCTTGCGGGTTGTCTCGACTTCCTTGTCGGGCGCTTCGAAAATCAGTTCGTCATGCACCTGCAGCAGCATGCGGGCGGAAAGTTTCTTGTCAGCCAATGCGCCCGGCAGCTTGACCATCGCCCGGCGGATAACATCAGCCGCCGCGCCCTGAATCGGCGCATTGATCGCCGCCCGTTCCGCCCCGCCGCGAAAACCCTGAATCTTGGAGTTTATTTCCCGAATATGGATGCGGCGCCCAAAAAGCGTTTCGACATAACCATGGGTGCGCGCGAATTCCTTGGTCTCTTCCATGTAATCGCGGATGCCGGGAAAGCGCGTGAAATATTTCTTGATGTAATCGCTGGCTTCGCTTTGCGGAATGCCAAGCTGGGCCGCCAGCCCGAAACCGGAAATGCCATAGACAATGCCGAAATTGATCGCCTTGGCCCGGCGGCGGATTTCCGCCGGCATGCCCTTGACCGGCACGCCGAAAATCTCCGACGCCGTCATGGCGTGAATGTCCAGGTTCTCCGCAAACGCCTTTTTCAATTCCGGAATATCGGCGATGTGGGCCAGAAGCCGCAGTTCAATCTGGCTGTAATCGGCGCTGATCAGCTGAAAGTCCTTGGCGGCGACAAAGGCCTGGCGGATGCGGCGGCCCTCTTCCGTGCGCACGGGTATGTTCTGCAGATTGGGATCGGTGGAGGCCAGCCGCCCGGTGGAGGTGGACGCCATGGCGTATGACGTATGCACCCGGCCTGTCTTGGCGTTGATATAGCCGGGCAAGGCATCGGTATAGGTGCCGCGCAGTTTCGCCAACCCGCGCCATTCCAGCACTTTCTTGGCGATGTCATGGCCTTCGGCGGCCACTTCTTCCAGCACATCCACATCGGTGGACCAGGCGCCGGTCTTGGTCTTGCGCCCGCCTTCAAGCCCCATTTTGCCGAACAGGATATCGCCCAGCTGCTTGGGCGAGCCGATATTGAAATTTTCACCCGCCAGCTTGTGAATCTCGGTTTCCAGCCCGCCTTGGATCTTGCCGAAATCATTGGACAGCCGGCGCAAAAGGTCGGGGTTGATGGAAACCCCCGCCCGCTCCATATCGGCCAGCACCATCACCAGCGGCCGTTCCAGCGTTTCATACACCGCCAGCTTGCGCGTCTCGGCCAGCCGGGGTTTGAGCAACATATGAAGCCGCAAGGTGACGTCCGCATCTTCGGCGGAATATTTGGTTGCCTCGGCCACTGGCACACAGTCAAAGGTGATCTTGTCTTTGCCCTTGCCGGTCACTTCGCCAAAGGTGATGGGCGTGTGCGACAGATGCAGCGCCGACAATTCATCCATGCCATGGCCGTGCAGGCCCGCTTCCAGCACATAAGACATCAGCATAGTGTCATCGATGGGGTGAAGCCGGATGCCGCGCTGCAGGAACACCAGCGCGTCATATTTCAGGTTCTGTCCAACCTTCAGCACGCTGTCGTCTTCCAGCAGCGGCTTCAGCCGCGCCAGAACATCGGCTTCGGTCATCTGGACGATGTCCGCGCCCTTGTCCATGTCGGAAAAATCCAGCGTGGTGCCGTCGCCGCGGCGATGACCGCAAGGAATGTAACAGGCTTCCCCCGGCGCCACCGCCAACGACACGCCGCACAGATTTGCGGTCATCGCATCCAGTGACGTGGTTTCGGTATCCACACAGACCGTGCCCTTGGCCCGGGCCCGCGCCACCCACTGATCCAGCTCTTTGGCCGCCGTCACGGTGACGTAAGCCTCGTGATTGATCGGCGCGCGAATGGCGGCATCCGAAGCTGGCGCCTGCGCCAGCATTTTGGGCAGGTCCAGGCTTGTCTTGGGTGCGGGCGCGGTGCCCGGCGCGGCAACGATATTGTCCAGATCCTCGATGCCGAAATGCGCCGCCACCCGCCTGGTGATGGAGCTGAATTCCATGCCCTTCAAAAAGCCGATCAGTTCCTTGGCGTCAGGCTCATGCACCGCGAATTCGTCGGGCTTTTCCTTCAGCGGCACCTTGTCATCGAGTGTCACCAGCCTCAGAGAAATGCGGGCATTGTCCGCATTTTCGATCAAGGTCTCACGCCGCTTGTTCTGCTTGATCTCACCCGCACGCTTCAGAAGCGTTTCAACATCGCCATATTGATTGATCAGTTCGGCGGCGGTCTTGATGCCGATGCCGCGCACGCCCGGCACATTGTCGGTGGAATCGCCGGCCAGCGCCTGAACCTGAATCACCTTGTCCGGCCCCACGCCGAATTTCTCAAGCACTTCCGCCGTGGCGATGCGCTTGTTTTTCATGGTGTCGTAGAGTTCGACCTCGCCATCGACCACCAGCTGCATCAGGTCCTTGTCCGACGAGATGATGGTGCAGCGGGCGCCGGCCTCGCGGGCGACGCGGGCATAGGTGGCGATCAAATCGTCGGCCTCGAATCCGGCCATCTCGACACAGGCAACGCCGAACGCGCGGGTGGCGTCGCGCACCAGCGAGAATTGCGGCACCAGGTCTTCAGGCGGCGGCGGCCTGTGCGCCTTGTATTGCGGATAGATGGCGTTGCGGAAGGTCTTTTCACCGGCGTCGAAGATCACGGCCAGATGGCTGGGACGGTCGCCATCCTTCAGGTCTTCCAGCAGCTTCCACAGCATGTTGCAGGAGCCGCTGACCGCGCCCGTGGGCAGGCCGTCGGACTTGCGGGTCAGCGGCGGCAAGGCGTGATAGGCGCGAAAAAGATAGCCCGAACCGTCAACCAGGTAGAGATGATCGCCCTTTTTCAATGCAGCGGACACGTCAGGCGCACGCTTCGATGAGGTTCACTGGACCGGGAAGCCCGATGCGAAAAGACGTCACCTTGCCATGGTAGGTTTCAAAAATCAGTTCCCGATTTTTCTTTGGGGTGATCAGCGAGGTTACCCATACGTTGCTGGCCGCGGTGGGTACTGCTGGCGTGATCGTCGTGCCGCTGATGGTG
>CAIXUE010000190.1 GCA_903922545.1 uncultured Alphaproteobacteria bacterium
ACACACCAGGGAGTTCAGATTGTCATCCTGCGCCAGCAGCTGTTGCCGCGGCGTGTTGGAAACCACACCGCCATCCCAATAATATTCGCTGTCAATTTCGACCATGGGAAAGCCGGGCGGCAGCGCGCCGGACGCCATCACATGCTCGGGCCGGATCGTGTCGGTGCGGTTGTCGAAGAAAACGAAATTGCCCGACTGCACATTCACCGCGCCCACCGAAAAGCGCAGCTTCTTGTTGTTGAGAAGATCGAAATCCACCACATCAATCAAAGTCTGGCGCAGCGGCGTGGTGTCGTAATAGCTGGTGGCGTCGGCGGCGCCGGGCGCCGCGAACCAGGGATTGAGTTTGTGCGGATTGAAGAAGCCGGGCTGGCCCAGGAACATGGTGGCCGCCGCGCTGAAGGCGTTGCGCCATTGCCGGAAAATATCGCCGTCGGGCGCATAGGCCCACAGCGTGCGGTCGGTGATGCGGCGCCAGAATTCGCTTAAAGCTTCCAGCCGGTCATCGATCTTGTTGCCGGCGATGATGGCGGCGTTGATGCCCCCGATGGAGACGCCGGAAATCCAGTCCGGTTCCAGCCCCGCTTCATGCAAAGCCTGATAGACGCCCGCCTGATAGGCGCCCAAGGCGCCGCCGCCCTGCAACACCAGGGCGATGCGGTCGCAGCGGTCAGGGCGGCTGATAATGCCGCCGGGCCGGGGAATTGTGCGCGTGTCCATGAGCCTGACCTTAAGGCCGTATCCTTAACAGATTCCGTACCTTCGCACCTGCGGCATCTCTGCCGGCGCGGAAAAAACAGGGCTGTGCCATGCTTTAGATGCGCACCGGAGCGGAGAATCAGATGCTTAAAGGCAAAGTCGCCCTTGTCACCGGCTCGACCTCAGGCATTGGCCTGGCCATCGCCAGAACCTACGCCCAGGACGGCGCCCATGTCGTGATCAACGGCTTTGGCGACAAGGACGCCATCGAAAAAGAGCGCAGCGGCATCGAAAAGGATTTCGGGGTCAAGGCGCTTTATTCCGGCGCCGACATGAGCAAGGGCGACCAGATCGCCGCCATGATCGGCGAAGCCGAAGCCAAGCTGGGCAGCGTCGATATCCTGGTCAACAATGCCGGCATCCAGTTCGTCTCACCGGTGGAAGAGTTTCCGCCCGAGAAATGGGACCAGATCATCGCCATCAATCTTTCCGCCGCCTTCCACGCCATGCGCGCCGCCGTGCCCGGCATGAAGAAGCGCAAATGGGGCCGCATCATCAACACTGCTTCGGCGCATGCCCTGGTCGCCTCACCGTTCAAATCGGCTTATGTCTCGGCCAAGCATGGCGTCGCCGGCCTGACCAAGACCGTGGCGCTGGAAACCGCCACCTTCGGCATCACGGTGAACGCCATCTGTCCCGGCTATGTCTGGACGCCGCTGGTGGAAAAACAGATTCCCGACACCATGGCGGCGCGCGGCCTCACCCGCGACCAGGTGATCAAGGACGTATTGTTGGCCGCCCAGCCGACCAAGGAATTCGTCACGGTGGAAGAGATTGCGGGTCTGGCGCTTTACCTGACGTCTGATCTGGCCCGCTCCATCACCGGCGCGATCCTGGCCATCGACGGTGGTTGGACGGCAGCTTAATCCGCGCTATTGCTGGCTTCCCGTCGCGCGCGCCGACATTTTGCGACACTCATATTAATTCTGCCGCAAATCATTCAGCCAGGGTTCATACGCAGGACCGTAATTTTGCGTCCATACATTTTCACAGGAAGGACTGTTTCATGAAACGCATTTTGACAGCCATTACCGCCCTCTCGCTGCTGGCGGGAACGGGCGCTGCTTTCGCCCAGCCGGGCCATGACGACCATCACCCCGGCCCGGCCATGTCGATGTCCATGCACGGCCCCGCTCATCCCGACTGGCGCAAGGGCGGCCGCATCGGCCGCGACGATTGGGGCCGCGGCGTCACGGTGGATTATCACGCCCATCATCTGCGCCGCCCGCCGCGCGGCTATGAATGGCGCCAGGTGGACGGCAATTATATTCTTGCCGCCGCCGCCACCGGTCTGATCGCCTCGATCATCATCGCCGGTCACTAGTCAAAGCGTTCACGGACTTTCTTCCCCCGCATGGCGAAGCCACTGGCGGGGGAAGATGTCCGCTAGCGGGCTTGCCCGCGTGGCGGACAGATGGGGGCGCAAAAATGCGCGCCGTTTTTCTTTTGTGGGTACAGTGATATCCTGCGGTCATAACAAAAAATGGGAGGAGCCTGTGCCGCATCCCTTCACCCGCCGCGATCTTCTGGCCACTGCAGGCGCTTTTGCCCTCGCGGGATCCGCCTGGGCCGACAGCGAACCTGTGTTCGATCTCGCAAAGCCCACCAAGGATGTCGCCATTCCCGCCGCCAAGACGGAGGAAGTGGACGCCGCGCCGCTGATCCGCAAAACCGTGCGCAAGCTGTGGAACGACAGCGCCATCGGCATGACCCAACCCAACGCCATGCAGTTCACCCCTTCGGGCACGCTGCTGCTGCTGGACCAGCGCGATCCCAACAAGGTGTTCGAGGTCAATGCCGATGACGGCAAGATTTTTCGTGAGGTGCAGACCGAATGCCTTCACGGCAGCGGCATCACCATGGATGCCGATGGCAACTGGATTTTGAATTCCACCAAGGCCCCGGCGGGCGCCAGCGCGCCGATGACCATGATCGTCAATCCCCAGGACGGCAAGACGATCCGGCAAATGGTCACGCCAGGCTGGGGCTATTATGGCGTGGTGACGGAAGCCAAAGGCTCGCCCTCGGGGGGCCATGACGTCAAATGGGCCGGCAGCGGCCGCTACTGGATGACGGTGCCGGCCTCAGGCCGCATTTTCCTGATGGAGGAAAAAACCGGCAAGGCGGTGCGTTCCATCCCCGCGCCGGTCTTGCGCACCCACGGCCTGGTGATCGACGGCGATTATCTGTGGAGTGTGGCGTCCGATTATTGGCAGATCCACAAAATCCGTCTGTCGGACGGCAAGGTGGTGGGCAAGATTCAAATGTCCAAAAGCGACCCCACCGTGCACGGACTGGAGATGCGCAATGGCGTCTTGTGGTACTGTGATGCCGACAAGGGCTGGATCTGCAATCTGACGTAACTGCGTTTCGCCAATTCACTACAAGAAAACCTATCAGGGAGAATGTCATGATCCG
>CAIXUE010000191.1 GCA_903922545.1 uncultured Alphaproteobacteria bacterium
ACAAAAGGATCATCACGCTGGTCAGGGCGGCGGCCAGGGTGCCTTCGCGCACCACGCCGCTGACGGCGGCCTTCACGAACACCGACTGATCGTTCAACGCGTCAATCCTAAGCGACGGCGGCAACTGATCCTTCAGCTTGGGCAGCATGTTCTTGATGCTCTGCACCACATCCAGGGTCGAGGCCGAACCGTTCTTGAGCACGGTGGTCAGAACCGCGCGGCTGCCATCCACATGCACCACGCTTTGCTGCGGCGCGCTGCCGTCGCGCACATGCGCCACATCGCGCATATAGACGGTTGCGCCATTGACGGTCTTGACCGGCAAATCGTTCAGGGCCGCGATGGTGGCCGCCGCGTCATTCAGGTGGAAGGCATATTGATAAGAGCCGATCTTCACTTCGCCGGCGGGCAGAATCTGGTTCTGGTTCGACAGCGCGGCTTGCACATCGGTGGCGGAAAGTCCCACCGACTGCATGGCTTCGGGATCAAGATCGACCTGGATCTGGCGGGTCTTGCCGCCATAGGAAAAAGGAATCGCCGCGCCCGGAATAGTGGTCAGCTGCGGCCGCACGAAATTCTGCGACAGGTCCAGCACTTCCTGTTCCGACAGCACATTGCTGGAGAAAGCCAGCTGCAGCACCGGCACGGTCGAGGCGCTGTAATTCAGGATCAGCGGCGGCTGGGTGCCGGTGGGCATCTGGCGGATGGCGGTCTGCGAAACCGATGTGGTCTGCGCCGTGGCGGTGCGAATATCCACATTGGGCTGGAAGAAAATCTTCACAATGCCGATGCCGTACATGGACTGGCTCTCGGTATGCTCGATATCGTTCACCGTGGTGGTGAGAATGCGCTCATAGGGCGTGATCAGCCGCACCGACATGTCGTCGGGCGACATGCCGGAAAAATTGAAAGCCACGCCGATCACCGGCACGCCGATATTGGGAAAAATGTCGGTCGGCATCCGCAGCGCCGCCAGCGGCCCGAAAATCAAGATCAGCAGCGCCAGGACGATAAAGGTATAGGGACGCTCCAAAGCGACCCTGACAATCCATGTCATGCGGGCGTCAATTCCGGAATGGGGCTGTTCATGGCAATGTTCTTCGGACGGGGCCGCCGGGGGAAGCGGCGCAGTCAATAGGGAGTATAATCGCAAACAACCGGGCTTGGATATTCACATGCTAGCCATGTGGCCGTCGGCAAGTTTATCCTCATGACCAGAGGAACTCCGCGCTGGACCAGCCAAGGCCCGTTTTTATTGGGGGATATGAATTGAACCACCCTTCACTTTGGCTTGGCGCGTTTGGCGCAATCCTGCTCTGCGTTGCGCCGGGGTTGGCGCAAAACGCCGCGCCCGCGCTTTACACCGCGGCCCAGGCGCAAACCGGCGCGGCGATTTTCGCCAACCAGTGCGCCGGCTGCCATGGCGCTGATCTTGGGGGCCTCGCCGGGCCCGCGCTGACGGGTCCTGCCTTTCACCAGATGGCGGCCACGCGCGGCCTTAACGGCGCGACATTGCTCGATGCGATTTCCCGCACCATGCCGCTCACCGCGCCCGGCAAACTCCAGCCCGAAGAATATGCCGCCCTTGTCGCATTTATTTTACAGCGCTCCGGCTATCCGGCGGGCAACCAGCCTTTGACCAAAGACAGTGCCGGTCTTTCGGCGCTCAATCTGGCGCTTGATCCATCCGGCAGGCCCGCCGCGCCTCCCGCCCCGCCGCAGGTGGCAACGCGCCCGGCCTCTGGCGGCGTCTATACCGCCGCCCAGGCGGCGCGGGGCAAGGGCTTTTATTCCGACAATTGCCTGCAGTGCCATGGCGCCGAGCTGGAGGGCGTGGAGGATGCGCCGCCCCTGGCCGGCAAACCCTTTATGGCCCATTGGGGCGGCCAGCCGGTCGGCGCGGTGCATGCCTTCATCGACAAGAATATGCCGCCCGGCAATGGCGGCGCATTGGGCGCTGTATCCGAAGCCGATGTTGTCGCTTATATTCTGTCCAGGAATGGATTTGCCGCGGGCACCACGCCCCTGCCGTCCGATCCCACGGGCCTCAGCGCCATTCTGTTGCAATAGGGGAATGCGAAGCACCGATTTTTGAAATTTAAAAAAACAGGGGGGATTTCATGTCAGCTTCTTACAAAGCCGCTTTTGTCTCGGGCGCCGTGCTTCTCGCCGCCGCCGCTGCTTATGCCCAAACCCCGGCTGCTCCGCCGCCCGCCCCCGCGCCAACCGGCGCCGCCGCGATCAATCCGCAAACCTCGCCGGCGCTTGGCACAGTCTCCGCGCCGCCGGCGCCGCCCGCGCCCAAGCTGGAAAACAACGCCGCGGCCGCCGCGCTCTTCAAGGATGTGAAAGTCGCGGGCGATCCCGGCCCCGATCCCAATCGCCCCGCCGGCGGCAACACCAACACCGCGCATGCCATCGACAATTACGTGCCGGTCACCGACGCCACGCTGAAGAAGCCCGATCCCTCCGACTGGATCATGATGCGCGGCAATTACCAGGGCTGGGGCTTCAGCAGCCTGGATCAAGTCAACAAAACCAACGTGAAAAGCCTTCAGCTGGTCTGGGCCCGCATCATGGAGCCGGGCATCAACGAGGCCACGCCCATCATCTACAAAGGCGTGATGTTTCTGGGCAATCCCAATGACGTGATCCAGGCCATTGATGCGTCCAGCGGCGAAGTCCTCTGGCAATATCGCCGCCGCCTGCCATCGCTGGATGACATGCACAACAACAATTGGGGCCAGCGCAAGCGCAGCATCTTTCTCTATAACGACAAGGTCTACACCACCACGCGCGACAATTTCCTGGTCGCGCTTGACGCCAAAACCGGCAAGGAAGTCTGGCAGGTCGCCCGCGGCGGTGAGAATTACGCCACCAACACCACCGGCCCGGTGGTGATCAACGGCGTGGTGCTGGCCGGCGCCTCCTGCCAGGAAGCGCCGTTCGGCTGTTATGTCGATGCGCACGACGCCGAAACCGGCAAGCTTCTGTGGCGCAATGAAGTGATCCCGCATCCGGGCGAACCGGGCGATGAAACCTGGGGCAAAAAGCCTTTCAACGAACGCTGGGAAACCGGCGTCTGGGGTCCCATCACGTATGATCCCGACGTCAATATCGCCTATTATGGCTCCTCCGGCGTCGGCCCTGCTTTCGAGGCGCAGCGCAATATGATCGGCGCCACCATGGCCGGCACCGATACGCGCTTTGCCATCGAACCCAAGACCGGAAAAATTCTGTGGCGCCACCAGGTCCTGCCCGAAGACAATTGGGATCAGGAATGCACCTTTGAAATGATGCCTATCACCACCCCAGTGCATCCTGACGCCAGGGCGGATGGTGTGTTTTCGGTGGGCGGCAAGGCCGCGGCCGCCAGCCGCAAGACGCTGACCGGCGTTCCCTGCAAAACCTCCATCATGTGGAGCTTCGATGCTTTGACCGGCGAATATCTCTGGTCCAAATCCACTGTGCCGCAAAACCTGGTCAACAAGATCGATCAGAAAGGCGCCGTCACGGTCAACCAGGATGTGCTGCTGCGCGACGTCAACAAGACCTATCACATCTGTCCGACTTACGACGGTGGCCGCGACTGGCCTTTCTCCGCCTACAGTCCCCAGACCAATGTGATGTATGTCGCCCTGCAGAATCTGTGCAAATCCTCCTTCGTCCGCACCGACAATCTGCCCAGCCTGCCGCGCAACCAGTACAACACCGGCGGCAATGACGTGGTGGCCGACGGCAAAACCAATGTCGGGCGCATCGACGCCATCTCGGTGGAAACCGGCAAGACACTGTGGAGCTGGGAAACACCCGCCTCCAACTATTCCCCGGTTCTGGCGACAGCGGGCGGCGTGATCTTCAATGGCGGCATGGACCGTTATCTGCGCGCGCTCGATCAGGCGGACGGAAAAGTCCTGTGGCAAACCCGGTTGGGTTCGCAGGTCTTCGCCGCGCCGGTCACCTTCAGCATCAAGGGCAGGCAGTATATCGCGGTGGCGGCCGGCGGCGGTTACAATGGCGGCCCGGCGCGTCTGATGCCGGATATCGACCAGCCCTCCGGCGACAACATGGTCTATGTCTTCGCGCTGCCGGAGAAATAAGCCTTACGCCGCGCTGTCGTCCGGTTCCGACAACACCCATTCCCGCTTGCGCTTTATGCCCAGGCGGTAATAGGCGATGGACAGGATCGCGATCCCGCCATTGATGATCAGGCTGGGCCGCCCCAGCTGGGGGTCAAGCGCGCTTGTGTACAGCACATAGGCCAGCGCGATCAGCCCGATCACGGGCCATAACGGATAAAGCGGCATGCGATAAATCGCGGCTTTGCTTGATCCGTTATGCCGCCCGGCGATCGCCGCCAGGCAAACCCCGATATAAACCAGCACAATGCCGGTGCCCGTCAGCATCAGGATCAGATCCAGACCGAGAAAACACATGGCGACCGAGGCAAAGCCCGCGATCAACGTCGCGATCCAGGGCGATTGATAACGCGCATGCGTCAGCGTGAAAGCCTTGTTCAGGCTGGCCGACCATGTCCCGTCATGGCCGCTGCGATACAGCACCCGCGCATTCTGCAGCACGGTCGCCAGCACGGCGTTGATGATGGCCAAAGCGATGCCCAGGCTGACAGCGGCGTTGAAATACTTGCCCCCCATCGCCAGCACAAAATCGCTGAAGGGATTTTGCGAGGCGAACAGCGCCTTCAGATCCGGCGCCCCCATCAACACCGCCGTCACCGGCACCAACTCGCTCACCACGCTGATGATCAGGCCCCAAAGAATGGTTTTGGCCACGGCGCTGCGCGCTTCATGCATTTCCTCGGCGAAATAGACCGCCGAGCCATAACCGTTATAGGCAAAGATGGCGACCGACGTGGCCAGCCCGATAATGGCCAGCGGCGCGGTATGCAGCGCGCCCCCATCCAGAAACACCGGATGCGCCGCAATCTGCGACAGCGGCCGCTGCACATGCGCCAGTCCCAGCCAGATGATGGCCGCCAGCGCCAGCAATTCCACCAGCAGGAACAGCCCTGTCACCCAGGCATTGGTCCTTATGTGCAGCACACCCAAAATTGTGGTCGCCACGATAATGAAAATCGCCACCGCCAATGTGTTCAAACCCGGGATCAGCACAGCGATGAAGGCGCCCGCGCCCAGCGCAAAAGCCGCCGGTGTCAGAAGACTGGAAAACGCATTCAGCCACATGATGGCCATGGCCCAATCCGGTCCCATGGTGCGCCCGGCCATCGAATATTCACCGCCCGCAATGGGAAAGGCCGAAGACAGTTCGGCATAAACGTAAGCGGTCGGCACCGACAAAAGCGCGCCCAAAATCATGGCCCAGAACGCGCCGGTTCCCGCCTGGGTGATGACGCCGGGCACAATCACGAACACCGAAGAAGCCGGCGTCACCGCCGACAGGGTCAGCAGCAAGGTGCCGAACACTTTCAAGCTGCGTTTCAGGGGCGCGGCGCCCATTTTGTCCATCCCCAAAGCCCAAACCCATCAAACAGATTTTCCCGCTTTGCCGCAAATGGGCTAGTATCCGCCGCCTCGCCAACCGAGATGTCATGCTGCCCGATATGACCTTCCTCTGGCCGAACATGCTGTGGCTGCTGCTGGGCGCGCCGGCGCTGGTGGCGCTTTATATCCATCTGCTCAATCGCAAAAAGAAAGTCGCGCTGCGTTTCGCCCAGCTGGACACCATCAAGCAGGGGCTGCAGCGGCATTCGAACTTGAAACGCCATTTGCCGCCCTCCCTTTTGCTGATGTCGCTGTGCCTGCTGGTGGTGGCCAGCGCCCGGCCTTCCGCCGTGGTCACGCTCGCCACCCAGGGCGGCACCATCATCATGGCGATGGATGTCTCCGGCAGCATGCGCGCCGCCGATGTCGCGCCCACCCGCATCACCGCGGCTCAGGCCGCCGCCACCGATTTTGTCAAAAACCGCGCCCCCGCCATCAAGGTTGGGCTGGTGGCTTTCTCCGGCGATGCGTTCCTGGTGCAGGCGCCCACCACCGACACCCATGCCCTGGAAACGGCGATCAGCAATTTAAAGCCGCAATACACCACCGCCATCGGCTCGGCCGTGCTGGTCTCGCTGCAGACAATTTTTCCGCAGATTCGCCCCGATAGCATGATGCCCGGCTTTGGCGGCGATCAGTTCACCAGCGGTGAACCGATTGGCGAACCGGGAAAACCCAAAGCCAAGCCTGCGTCCCTGCCGCCGCCGGTCCAGCCCGGCTCTTACAAATCCGCCGCCATTGTGCTGATGACCGATGGCCGCAACACCACCGGCCCCGATCCGGTGGAAGCGGCCCGCATCGCGTCCAATCTGGGGGTGCGCATTTTCACCATCGGTTTTGGCACCGCCAATGGAAAGACCGTGGGGTTCTTCGGCCGTTCCATCCGCGCCGTGCTGGATGAAGACACGCTCAAACGCATGGCCTCCATCACCGGCGCGCAATATTACCACGCCCAGACCGCCCAGGAATTGACCAAAATCTACCAGCAGCTCACCACCAAGCTGCAAAAGGAATCCGGGGAAACGGAAATCTCCGCCTTCTTCGTGATGGGCGCATGCGCCTTCGCGTTTGCTTCGGCGCTGCTGTCACTGCTCTGGTATCACCGCGTTTTCTGAGCGGCGACGTCAAAGCCTTCCGGCGTTTCCTGCCCCACCATCACGCGATAGGCCTCTTCAATCGCCGCTGTCGTGCCTTTGGTATTGAACAGCGGTGCCGTGGCTTTGCTCTTCTCCAGCCTGGCGCGAACCTTGTTCAGCACCTCCGGCTCGCGCGCCAGGCGCAGCGCCAGCTTTTCAAACTCGGCATAGCTTTTGGTGATCAGTTGCGGCAGTCCTGCCGCCGTCAGCAGGCTGGCCGCCACTCGCCCGGGAAAGGTCGGCCCTTGGCAAGTCAGAACCGGCAATCCCGCCCACAAGGCATCGCTGGCGGTGGTGTGCGCGCCATAGGGAAGCCCGTCCAAAAACAGATCGGCCAGCTTCAGCCGCGCCAGATGCTGCTCGAACGGCAGATGCGGGGCAAAAATCAAACGCGCGGGATCAACTCCTCTTTTTTCCGCTTCCAGGCGCAGATTACCGGCCGCCAGCGGGTCGGGCGCCAACAGCCACAACAGACTGCCCGGCGCCTGCTCCAGAATACGCATCCACAGCGAAAAGCTGGATGGCGTCAGCTTGTTCAGATGATTGAAGTTGCAGAACACAAAGCCTGTCTCGGGCAGGCCTGCCTCGCTGCGTGATATCGCCTCACCAACCACCCGCTTGTCGTCATTGATCTGATAGCTGTGCGGCAGCCGCACCACTTCCTCGTCAAAATATTTCTCGTCGCTTTGCCCGATCACCACGCCATCGGCCAGGATGTAATCCATGTAAGATGCGCCCAGCGTGCCCGGGTAAGCCAGATAGGAAACCTGCCGCCGGGCAGGGTGATACGCAAAAATCCCCAGCCGCGGATTGCCGGAATAGCCGTTCAAATCCACCAGGATATCAATGCCCAGCGCATGAATGTGCGCCGCCGCTTCGGCGTCCGACATTTGGCGTATGTCGATAACGTTCTCCACCGCCGCCTCGAAACGCTGGCGCAAGGAACTGTCATCGCCGCCGCCATTGTCGAAGGCGAAAATCTCGAAAGCCTCTTTGTCATGCGCCTCGAACAGGCCCGCCATCAGATACAGCGTGGCATGGGTGCGAAATTCGCCGCAGACATAGCCGACGCGAATGCGATCCCCCCGCGCCCGGTCTTCTTTCCACAAAGCCTGCTGTTGCGGAAACCGCGCCCGCGCGTAAATCCGGGCACAGGCCTGCGAATCCTTGGGCCGGTCCGCCAGCGCCAGATAAATGAAAGGCTCAACCACGGGCCTCGCCGCCCGCACCCCGTCATCCAGCTGTTTTTTCTGCTCGGCGAAATCCTCCCAGCGCGCCGCCGTCATTTTCAGCCGCATCAGACTTCCACGCGCATAGGCAAAATCCGGCACAACCGTCACCAGCCGCTCCAGATCGGTCAGGGCAGGGGCCAGCTTCTTGCGGTGCGACCACAAAAGATTGCCCCGCGCCTGCAGCGCCGCCGGAATATTGGGCGACAGCGCCAGCGCCACATCGTAATCGGCAATGGCGTCATCCGGCCGTCCCATCAGGGTGAAGGCAATGGCGCGGTTGTTGCGGCTGGCCCAATCGTCGGGGCGCAGGCGCAGCGCTTCGCCGAAACTGGCCAGCGCCGCATCGAAACGGCGCAGTTCGCGCAGCGTATCGCCTTTGTTGTTGTGCACTTCCACGCTTTGCGGTGAAAGCGCGATGGCCTTCTCGAAACTGTCCAGCGCATCTTCAAAACGTCTCAGCCCGTTCAGCGCCAGCCCGCGATTGTTCCAGCTGGCCAGATGACCCGGATCAGCGGCCAGCGCCTTGTCGAAATCCGCCACCGCTTCGGCCAGACGATCCATCTGCAGCAGCGTCTCGCCGCGCGCGGCATACAACGGTACCAGCGAATTTTTCGGCGCCACGGTGATGGCGCGGCTCAGCGCATTCAGGGCGTCGGCATAATTCTGCTGCTGGAAACGCAGCAACCCCAACAGATGCAGGGCCGGATAAAAATCATTCTGGGCCGCCAGTGCCGCGGAATAGTGAGACTCAGCCTCCGCCAGCCGCCCGGCCTGGTGCAGCGCAAAACCCTGTTCTGTGGCCTCATGGGGGGTCATGCGGCGGTCTATTGCCCTGCTGTTTACCGGCTAAGAGGCCAGAATAGCACGGTTTTTTGGCCAAAAAACCCTTCCCGTTGACTCCGCCCGCGCCTATCCGCCAGAAAGACGCCGGCCGACGGAATGAAATGTCGGATTGGGAGGAATGAATGCGTAAATATGTATTGGCCGCGACGGTCATCGCCCTGGCGAGCACGTCCGTGGTTTTGGCTCAGCCCGCGAAGCCCGCGGCTGAAGCAGGTCCCACCGTTGTGCGCAAGCTGCTCAAAGACGGCGATGCCCCCGGTGGCAACACTTTGACCATGATGCAAGTGACGATCCCGCCGGGCGGCAATGAAGGCCGTCATATCCATTCCGGCGCCCTAATCGTGCACGTGATCTCGGGCGTGTTCAGCCTGGACTATGAAGGCAAGCCCCGCACCGACTACAAGGCTGGCGACACCTTCTATGTCGAAGCCGGCAAGCAGCATGAAGGCCACAATCTCGGCAAGGTCGATGCCGTTGGCATCGCCGCCTTCTCCGCCCCCAAGGGCGCGCCGATCACCACCCAGGTTACCAGCAACGGCAAGTAATCTGGCCTCAAGACTTTGAAACGGCGGGCCTGAAAAGGCCCGCCGTTTTCTTTTATAGGCCCATCTTCCTACAGATAAGGCATCATCAGCCGCGCCGCCGCATCGCGCAGGCGAATCCACACAGGCCGTTCCGCCAGCGCCGCTATGTCCAGCTTTTTGCCGCGCGCGATCCTTTCATCCATCACCGCATCCAGCCGCGCTGTCAGGCCGGCGTCACAGCATTCCAGGTCGAATTCGAAATTCAGCCGGAAGCTGCGCGCATCCCAGTTGGAACTGCCGATCAATGACCAGCGGCCATCCAGGGTGCAAAGCTTGGAATGATCAAAGGGCAGGGGCGTGGTGTACACATTGGCCGCGATATGACGGAAGAAACGCAGATGCGCCCGCATCGCCCAGTCCATCACCAGGTAATTGCAATTCTCCGGAATGATGATGTCCACTTCCACCCCGCGCAGGCAGGCCTGGGCGATGGCGAATTGCAGCCGCGCATCGGGCAAAAAATACGGCGTCAGGATGCGGATGCGCTTTTTCGCCAGGCTCAGCGCCGCGCCCAAAATCATTTCCAGCTTGTAGATATCGGCGTCGGGGCCTGAACTGAGGCCGCGCGCATGCACGGGACCGACAGGCGCAAGCTCAGGCCACCAGCAGGCCTCGTCCAGGTTTTCGCCGGTGGTGAAATTCCAGTCGCGGGCGAAAGCGTCCATCACCAGCCGCACCACCGGCCCCAGGATGCGGAAATGAATATCGGTGATGTAATCGTTGGGCGTCAGCTTTTGGGAATTCTCTGCCCCGATATTCATCCCGCCCATGAAAGCGATGCTGCCATCCACCACCAGCAATTTGCGGTGATTGCGCATGTTCAAAAACGGCATGCGCCAGGGCAGCCAGGTGTGCAAAAACCGCGCCGCGGTGACGCCGCTGGCCTCAAGGCGCTTGAACATGGGCGAGAAAATATAACCGCTGCCCACACTGTCCAGCAGCACACGCACTTTCACGCCCCGCGCATGCGCCGCGATCAGGGCGTCGGAAAACTCCTTGCCCGCCGCATCGTCGCGGAAAATATAAGATGTCAGAGCGATACAGCGTTTGGCGCCCGCAATCGCCGCCAGCATCTGGGGATAGGCGGCATCGCCGCCTTCCAGCACCACCAGATCATTGCCATCGGTCAAGGGACCGCCGGTGACGCGCGCCCCCACATCCAGCAACAGGCGGATCTGCTCCGGCGCGTCGGGCAGGGCGGCAGCGATTGATCTAGGCGCCTGGGCATTGCCCAGCCGGCTCATCTTCAGAGCCCGCCGCGTCACCCGGTTGATGCCGAACAGATAATAAATCAACCCGCCAAAGATGGGCGAGAACCAGGCCGCTCCGATCCAGCCCAGCGCGCCGCGCACATCGCTTTTCTTCAGCAGCACATCCACCGTCACCGTGACGGCCAGCAGAAAATAAAGCGCTGTCGCCAGAAAGGTGAATGCGGGGGATTGGGTGAAAAAGGAAAACATCTGTCGCTGGACCGTTTTTGTGTTATCGAGCCTGGGCTTGAAACCCGTTTGCGGGTCATCAAGTTACCTCAGATGGCATGATTCAGGAATCCATCATGACGGCCGATTTTATGCGGGAAATCTCCCGGGACGCCGATTTGCGGGTGGTCAGCTGGAATCTGCTGCGCCGGGTGGGGGCGGGCGTCGAGGATGTCGCCCGCCTGATCAAGGGCTGGCACCCTGATCTTCTTTTCCTGCAGGAAGCCACCGAAGAAATCACCGCGCTGCCCCAACTGGTGGGTGGGCACTTCTTTCGTCACCCGATGGACCGGCGCATTTATGGTCTGGCTGCCTGGAGCCCCTATCCTTTTCCGCCCACAAAGGCGCTGCGCCTGCCGGCCTCGGTGCTGCCCGGCCGCGTGCCGCCGCGCCATGCTCAGCTGGTGCAGTTCGCCGGCATCAGCTTTGCCAATGTGCATCTCAGCCACGGGCAATTTTTGAACCGCTGGCAACTTCTGCATATCGCCAGCGCGCTGGAAGGGCCCGCCGCCATCATCGGCGACTTTAATGCTGTGGGCCCCACCCTGCTGCCGGGCTTTCGCGATATCGGCCCGCGCCGGCGCACCCACCGCTCCGCCAATATCGTCAATCTGCGGCTCGACCGCTGCCTGGCGCGCGATATGCGCCTGGCCGGGGCCACGGTTTTGGAGCGGGGCGCTTCCGACCATCATCCCATTGTGCTCGATCTGGCTGTCATGCCGGGGGTGATTCCTGAGGGCGTGCTGGCCGCGTTCTGAAATAGGCCATTTATTGCATCGGGTTGAGACTGGAACCCCATAGTCTTCCTGGCGTTCCCCGAAAGCCCGCGGCATGTCATATTTCCAGGATATTCGCCGCGCTATTGGTTCTTCAGGGAGATTTCATGCAGATCGGGATTATCGGCCTGGGCCGGATGGGGGCCAATATTGGCCGCCGTCTTATGTCCAGGGGGCACAAGGTTGTCGGCTTCGACCAGGACCCCAAGGCGGTTGGCGGCATGGCGGGCGCCACCGGCGCTTCTGATCTTAAAGACCTCGTCAGCAAGCTGGACGCGCCGCGCACCGTCTGGGTGATGCTGCCCTCGGGCAAAATTACCGAAGAAGCCATCGCCACGCTGGGCGATCTGCTCAGCCCCGGCGATGCGGTGATTGACGGCGGCAACACGTTTTTCAAAGACGATATTCGCCGCGCCAAAATGCTGAAGGGCAAAAACATCGCTTACATCGATTGCGGCACCTCCGGCGGCGTCTGGGGGATGGAGCGCGGCTATTGCATGATGAT
>CAIXUE010000192.1 GCA_903922545.1 uncultured Alphaproteobacteria bacterium
GCCTGCCTCGGCGGCGGTCTGGTAAAGTTCCTCGGCCTTTTTGGGGTCTTTGGAAACGCCCTGTCCCTGGCGCAGCATCATGGCGACATTGCGCATGGCGGCCAGGTCAATATCGTCGATCCCGCTCCAGATTTTATAAGCCTGGGCATAGTCGCCAGCGTCATAGGCGGCGACGCCGGAATCGAATGTGCTTTTCAGGGCCGCGCCGCTTTGCGGTCCCGCGCAGCCTCCCAAAAGAAAAATGGGCAGCAGGAATGCGCAGACCGGCATGGCGCGCAATGCTTTGTGCATGGCGTCTCCTTTCGCCGCACGCTACCTTGTCCGCCGCCCGGAAGCTATTCCCCTTAAGGCTTTGTCACATGAGTGAAATCGGTGGACCGAAAGATGATGGCGGCATCGCGACCGACGCCGATCCCATGCATCTGTTCGCGCAGTGGATGGCGGAAGCGGAAAAAAGCGAACCCAATGACGCCAACGCCATGTCACTGGCGACAGTGGACGCGCTGAACCGCCCCAATGTCCGCATGGTTTTGCTCAAGGGCTGGGATGCGCAGGGCTTTGTTTTCTACACCAACAAGGAAAGCGCCAAGGGCGGCGAGATTTTCGCCCATTCCCATGCCGCACTTTGTCTCCACTGGAAATCGCTGCGCCGCCAGATCCGCGTCCGCGGCTCGGTGCTGGAAGTGGATGCCGCGGAAGCCGATGCCTATTTCGCCAGCCGCCCCCGCGACAGCCAGATCGGCGCCTGGGCCTCGGCCCAGTCCCGGCCCATGGAATCGCGCTTTCATTTTGAAAAGGAAATCGCCCGCACCGCCGCCAGATTTGGCCTTGGCAAGGTGCCGCGCCCGGCCAATTGGAGCGGCTTTCGCGTGACGCCTTTTGAAATCGAATTCTGGCGCGACCGGCCGTTCCGGCTGCATGACCGGCTGGTCTATCGCCGCGACGAATCCGGATCGTCCTGGAAAACTGAGAGACTGTTTCCATGACGGACGCGGATCCGGCGCGCGGCCGGCTGATGCGCCGGGCGGCACTGGCTTCGCTTTGCGTCTCCCTGCTGCTGGTGACGATCAAGGCGGCGGCCTATTTCGCCTCCAATTCCGTGGCGCTGCTGGCCAGCCTGGCGGATTCCGCGCTCGATCTTTTCACCGCCGCGCTCAACATGCTGGCCATCCATGAAGCGCTGACGCCCGCCGATGCTGAACACCGCTTCGGCCATGGCAAGGCTGAACCTCTGGCGGGCCTGGCACAGGGCGCTTTCATCTGCGCCTCGGCGGTCTTCCTGGTGATTCAATCCGTGCAGCGGCTCATGGCGCCGCAGCCGATCGAGCATTCGCTGGAAGCCATGATCGTGATGTGCGTCTCGATCTTTGCCGCCATCGTCCTCATTCTTTATGAGCGCAGTGTGGTGGCGCGCACCGGCTCGGTCGCGGTCACCGCCGACGCCACGCATTATTTCGGCGATCTGGTCAGCAATATCGGCGTGGTGGTGGCGATCCTGCTGGTTTCCTGGCTGGGCTGGCTGCGGGCCGATCCCATCATCGCGCTGTTTGTGGCGCTGGTGCTGGTGGTCAGCGCCTGGACCGTGTTCCGCGCCAGCCTGGACCAGTTGATGGACCGCGAATTGCCGGATGAAGAGCGCGAGCGCATTGCCGCCATTGTCGGCCGCAATCCCGAAGTGCGGGCGTTGCATGAACTGAAAACCCGCCAGGCCGGCGGCGCCATCTTCATTCAGGTGCATATCGAGGTTGACGGCGCCATGACGCTGTCCAAAGCCCATACCATCTCCGACCAGGTGGAACTGGCTTTATGCGCCGCCTATCCTCATGCCGAAGTGATCATTCATCAGGATCCTGCGGGCTTTGAGCAAGCGCCGGCGCACCCCACAGCCTGAGCCCCGCCAGGTCGAAGCCCAAGACGCTGGCCTGCCCCAAAATCACCCGGTGCATCAGCCGCGCCATCAAAAACCAGATCGGGCTTGCCAGCAGCGACATGGCGATCACCGCGATGGCCAGCTTGTGACCGGCGGCGCTCAGCGCCCCCACGGACAAGCCGGCGCTGGCCAGCACAAAGGAAAACTCTCCCACCGGCGACAAAAACAGCGACGCCTGCACCGCCGTGTCGAACGGCTCGCCCGCGATCATCAGCAGCAGCCAGTTGAGAAAGGTCTTGCCGCCTGTCACCACCACCAGCGCCGCCAGGATCACCCACATCTGGTCCAGCAGATATTGCAGGTCGATCAGCAAGCCCACCGACAGGAAAAACACGAACAGCAGAATGGATTGCACCGGCGCCGCCATATGCTCGGCGCCGCGCCGCAAGGTGGAATGACCCACCAGCAGCCCGCACAAAAACGCGCCCAGCGCCGGCGACAATCCCACCAGGCCCGACAGCGCCGCTGAAGCAAAACACAACCCCAAAATCCCCAGCGTACCGACGTCAAAATCCTTCAGCAGATATTCGTCGCCGGGAAAGCGGAAGCTCTTGATGCGGGTGAGAAGGGCGATAAACCCGCCCAACAGGCCCAGCGCCAATGCCAGCCGCCAGCCAATCCCCCACAGATTCTGCGCGATCCCCGCGCCCAGCCCGTTGGTAATCAGCAGCAGCGGAATCACCGCCAGGTCCTGTGCCACCAGAATGGCCACCGCCAGCCGCCCGGCCGGCGAGGCGCGTTCCCCCACCTCACTCATCATTTTCATCGCCACCGCGGTCGAGGAAATGGACAGCATAAAGCCGATCACCACCCCACCCATCACTTCGCCATGCACATAGCGCGTGAACAGCGCCACCGACGACGCGATCACCGCGATGGTCACGATCGTGACCGCCAGCGCCAGCGGCAGCAATTTGCGGAACGATTGCAGCCGCAATTCCATGCCGATGATGAACAACAGCATCAGCACGCCCAGATCGGCCATGGTCTCGATGGATTGCGAGGGTTCGATCAATCCTGCGCCGCTGGGGCCCAGCCCCACGCCCACCAGAATGAAACCCACCGCGGCAGGCAGCCTCAGCCGCGACATCACCAGCCCGCACGCCACGGCGGCGGCCAGAAGCAGGGCGAGGGCGGTCAGGCTCTGGGTGTGCATGCCCCGATGATAGGGGCATTGCCGCAAACAAAAAAGGCGCGGGGGTGACCCCGCGCCTTTTCCAATTTATGCCGTGCTTTTTAGGCGCAGCCCTTGAAGCCCGACTGCAGGCAGCGCTGCGAAAGCTGCGCCGCCATGTTGAGGGCCTGGTTGGTCAGGCGCACGCGAAGCGCATTGCGGTTCTGCACGCCCTGCGGCACGCCCGCGCGCGAGGCGAGATCGAACCACATATAGGCGTGGATCGGATCAACCTGCGAACCCTGGCCGTTCAGCAGCATCAGGCCCAGATTGACCTGGGCTGCGGCATTGCCCTGCGCCGCGGCGGCGCGGAAGAAGGTCAGCGCCTTGACATAGTCGCGCTGCACGCCTTTGCCGTCACGATACATGCCGCCCAGATTGTTCTGGCCCAGCGAGCTGCCATTGGCGGCAGAACGGGAGAACCACTGCAAAGCGGTGGGGTAATTGCGCGGCACGCCCTTGCCGTCCATATACATGATGCCGAAATTGTTCTGCACCGTGGCGTCATTGGTCAGCCCGCGCCAGGAATTCATCGCGTTGCGATAGTCGCCACGCTTCCAGGCCACGGCACCGTCTTCAAAGGGACTGGCCACAGCCGCGGTCGCCATACAGGCGAGCAGGGCGGCCACTATAAACTTACGCATCGCGGGCTCCATATCCAAAATCCGAATGGCACGCTAACCCCTTCGCCCTAACGAACGGTTACCAAAGCAACATCTGGTGCTTTAAAATGCGCGCAATTACGCGGTTAATCACGGTATCCGGCGCGTGCGTGCCAGGTCTCAGTGTGTGGAGTATCGCGTTAAGTCTGCGTTAAGACAAACCGCGCGGCGTTACTTCTTGCCCGCATCTTCCAGAATTTCGGCGATGGTGTCCTTGCCTTCGGCGCTGTGCATCCAGGCTTGCGCGGCCTGCAGCGAGTCAAAAGCCTGCGGCACTTTTTGCGGCTTGTTGCGGCCTTCCACCGGCACCAGCACCTCAAAGGTGCCGGCCAGGCGCACATCCTTGGTTTCGGCGGCATAGGGCGGCGGCAGTTTCGATACTTTCTTTTTCATGTCTTCGTCCTTTTGCCGCTCGTCTTTTTAAAGCCAGTCTTCCTGGAGTCCGTCTTCTTTGAATCTGTCTTCTTAGCGCCGCTTTTCACATCGCCGGACGGCCGTTGCCAGGGCGCGTCTGGCGCGGCTTCTACCTGTTTTTTGCGCCCGATGCCAAGCTGCATCCGCCACAGTTTGGCGGGAATTTCCTCCACTGCCCCTTCTGCCAGCTGGCCCAGCTGAAAGGGGCCATACGCCACGCGGATCAGCCGCGCCACTTTCAGGCCCAGTGATTCCATTACCCGCTTGACCTCGCGGTTCTTGCCTTCCTTCAGCGACACCGTCACCCAGGAATACATCCCCTTGCTGCGCTCGATATCGGCCACGATGGGGCCATAGGAAATTCCGGCGATTGTCACGCCGGTGGCCAGCTTGTCCAGATTGTCCTGCGTCACCTTGCCGAACAGCCGGGCGCGGTATTTGCGCACCCATCCGGCGGAAGGAATTTCCAGCCGCCTGGCGATCTCCCCGTCATTGGTCAAAAGTAGCAGGCCTTCGGAATTGAAATCCAGCCGCCCCACCGAAACCACCCGGCCCAGCGATTTGGGCACAAATTCAAACACGGTGGGCCGGCCTTTTTCGTCCTTATGGGTGGTCACGGTTCCCGATGTCTTGTGATAGCGCCACAACCGCGCCGGCGCCCGTTCCGCCAGCGGCTTGCCGTCAATCTGGATCAGGTTGTTTTCCGTCACTTTGATGGCGGGGGTGGCGACGATTTCGCCGTCCAGCATCACCCGTCCTTCGGCGATCAGCTTCTCGGCATCGCGGCGCGAACAGATGCCTGCCCGGGCGATGACTTTGGCAATGCGTTCGCCATCCGGGTTCGCCGCGTCCTGCTCGCCTTCGGGAAGTTCTTCGGCCACAATGGCCTCCATGAATGACGAGGAAGCCATAGCATTGGCGCTGGCGGAAGCCAAAGACGCCGCCCAGCGGGGCGAAGTGCCGGTGGGCGCCGCGCTTTTCGCTCCCGATGGCGCGCTTTTGGCGAGGGGTGGCAACCGGATTGTCGAATTGCGCGATCCCACCGCCCATGCCGAGATTCTGGTGCTGCGGGAAGGGGCCCGCAAACTGGGTAATGAGCGGCTGACGGGCGCACAATTGTTCGTCTCGCTTGAACCTTGCGCCATGTGCGTGGGGGCAATCTCGCTGGCGCGGGTGAGCCGGCTGGTGTTCGCGGCGGAAGACGCCAAGGGCGGCGCGGTGCTGCATGGCCCGCGCTTTTTTGAATCGCCCACCTGTCATCATCGCCCATCCGTGGCGCGCGCCGGTGATGCAGGCGCTGCGGGCGAAATGTTGAAGGAATTTTTCCGGGCGCGGCGCTAAACGCCGGTCAGGCCAGAAGATCCAGCAGTGTGCCGATATGCGGGCTGGTCTGCCCCACTTGCGCCAACGCGGTCTTTTCCAGGTTGCTCGCCACGCTTTGCAGCTTGGCGGCAAGTTCCGGCGCGGCGGTTTCTTTTGCCTGCCGCCTCAGATCGCCGGCATAGGAAATCATCTGCGGCACGGAAGTGATGGTCTGGCCCATGCCTGTAAGATGGTGCAGGCCGCGCCCCATTCAATCCGAACTTAAGGGAAGGGGTAATAAAGTCTTATGGACGCGGAAAGCGGACTTAACCTTAAAACCTGGGCCTAGAACCAGGTGGGCGCGAAACCGGGGAACCCCAGCAGCAACACTTCGCGCGCCGCCAGCAACCCGATGCCCGCGCCGATCAGCACATCGGAAAGGAAATGCGCCGTCAAAAGCGCCCGCGTCACCGACAGCGCCGCCGCAATGGCGAACCACAGCACCCACCACATCGGCCACACACACGTGAAGATCACCGCCACGCAGACGATGGTCAGGGAATGGCCGGACGGAAAGGAATTATATTCCAGGTTGAAGGCGAACGGCACGAAACCGTACAGCCCCATTTCCATATCATCGCGCGGCCGCCGCCGCCCCAGCACCAGCTTGATGGCATGCAGCACGGCGCTGCCCAAAGTCAGCATGGCGATGAAGGCCAGTGAGTAATTGATCATCTGGCTGATACCCAGCCCCGTCATCCCGAAATGCCGGGCGATGGCCGCGCCGGCCAGGGCCACAATCGCCGCCGCCAGCCAATGACCCGCCTTGGCATAATGGGTGATGCCGTCCAGGAATTTGTGAACCCGGGCGTTCACATGGTCATAGATAAAGTGCGCCAGGGCGCGGTCGATCAAAAGGGCGCAAAGCCCCAGCGCGATCAGGATCAGTCCGGCCCAGAACAGCATGGCCTTGGTTGCCGCGCCTTATGCCCGTGTGTCAACAGGGATTTGCCCCGCCTTGCTTTCCCATTAACCCGCTTCACGGCAAACTCCCTCTTACAATGCGAAAACTGGCGATGCGAAAACCGGCACTCTGGATTGTTCTTGCCTTTGGCCTTGGGTTCCACGCCCCGGTTCAGGCTCAGGTGCAGGACGCCAAAACCGCGAGCGATCTTTTGCTGGCGGCGGGCGCGGCTGAACAGAAAGGCGATAGCGACGCCGCCATCGCCGCTTACAGCAAGCTGCTTGCGATGCGGCCCGGCGATGAACCGCTGCTGCTGGACCGTGGCGGCGCTTATGCCGGCAAAAAAGATTATGCCCATGCCCTTGCGGATTTTTCGCAGGCCATCACGCTCAAGCCCGGCGACGCCATGGCGCATGATGACCGCGGCATTCTTTATCTGGACCGGCATGATTACGACGCCGCGCTGGCTGACTTTAACGAGGCGCTGCGCCTCAATCCCGATTATGCCGGCGCGCTGGGCTACCGCGCCATTGTCTATGACTTCAAGCGCGATACCACCCACGCCATCGCCAATTATGGCGCGTTGATCAAAATGCAGCCCGACAATGCCGAAGCGCTCAACGCCCGCTGCTGGGACCGCGCCTATGCCAACCGCGAACTCGATGCGGCGCTGGCCGATTGCAGCGCCGCCCTGAAAATCATCCGCAACCGCCAGGCCGCCGCCGAACTGCGTGACAGCCGGGGCTTTGTTTATTTCCGAAAGGGTGACATGGCGTCGGCCATCGCCGATTACGATGCCGCGTTGACGCTGCAGCCGCGTTCAGCGGAAACGCTGTACAAGCGCGGGTTGGCCAAGAACCGTTCCGGCAAGGATGGCAAAGCCGATATCACCGCCGCCCTGAAACTGGATCCCCATGCCGGCGACGACATGAACGAATTAGGTCTGAAGCCTTAGTCCCAACTGTCATCCCCGGCGACCAGCGCCGCTATGCGGCGATGGGAGGGAAGGGGACCCAGGTGTTAAATCAGGCTCAGCGCAAGCGCTTTAGCGGCTAAGCGCTCTCCAACCGATATCCCGGCGATAAAAACTTCCCTTCCAGGAAATCTTCTCCACCGCCGTATAGGCCCGGTCCCGCGCCTGCGCGGCA
>CAIXUE010000193.1 GCA_903922545.1 uncultured Alphaproteobacteria bacterium
AGCTTATGCGCGCCAGTTCGGTGACATCAATCCGGGGCAATATGTTCTGCTGAGCGTGACCGATACGGGAACGGGCATTTCGCCGGAAGTTTTGTCTCGCGCTTTCGAGCCTTTCTTCACCACCAAGCCGGACGGCGCGGGCACGGGAGTGGGCCTGGCCATGGTGCATGGCTACGACAAGCAATCGGGCGGGCATATCCGCATCTATAGCGAGCTGGGGCATGGCACGACGGTGAAGATCTATCTTCCCCGCCTGCTGCAGGATGACAAATCCGTGGCGACGCCGGCGGCCAAGCCGATTGATACGGCGCAGGTTCCCCGCGCCAAAACGGACGAGACGATATTGCTGGTCGAGGACAATGAGGGCGTGCGGGAATATGCCCGCACCGCGCTGGAAGATCTGGGCTATCGCATTCTGCAGGCCGGTGACGCCGATGCCGCCATGAAGATTTTCGACAGTACGCCGGACATCAATCTGCTGTTCACCGATGTCGTGCTGCCCGGCCCCAGCGGGCGCGAGCTCGCGAACAGGATTCTGGCGCTGCGGCCGGAGCTGCCGGTTCTGTACACCACCGGATATACTCGCAACGCCATTGTGCATAACGGACGGCTGGATGCGGATGTGCAGCTTTTGTGCAAGCCATATACCCAGAAGATTTTGGCGCTGAAGGTGCGCGAACTTCTGAACCGCAAGACGGAGCAGAAAAAGTGAGACGGATAGTCTGGGTCAACTTGGCGGCAAGTTTGGTGCTGGCTTTTCTGGCGCAAGCCACGGCGGCGGCACATGCGCTTGATCTGCGGGTTCTGGCCAGCGGTTACATCAACCCGGTCATGGCGCCGCCGGATGGCATTAAAGTGGGGGCGGGCGAAACAATCACCCTGGTTCTGACGATACCGGGCGCGAAATTCAGCCATGGCGTGACGCTGCCATCGGTGGATGGTTTGCGGTTGGACGGCACAGGCAGCAATCCCTTTGCCCATACGCTGAATTTCGGCGTGACGCCCCTGCGCAAGGGTGTGCTTGTGGTTCCGGCTTTCGATATACGCGCCGATGACGGACAAAGTTATCACGTCAACGCGCTGAAACTGCGCGCAGGCGGATGACAGAGGCGCATGACGCCGCCCTGACGCGGGCGCGGTCCCTGTTCGCGGAAGACCGGATTGACGAGGCCTATGCGGCCTATCTGGCGGTGTTGCAGCAGGACCCTTCCAATCGCACGGTGCTGCACGAACTGGGATGCCTGGCGCATGCGCGGGAATATCGTTCGGCGGCGCGGACCCTGTTTGAGGAACTGGTGCGCCAATGGCCCGATGACATTGTGGGGCGGACCAACCTGGGCAACATACTTTATGAGTTTGGCGAGCTGAAAAGCGCGCGCGGCCATTTTGAAGCCGCGTTGCGGCTGGACGGCGATTGCGTGGATGCCCATCGCGGATTGGGGCGGGTGCTTTTTGATTTGGGCGAAAGCGCGTTGGCGGACAATCATTGGCGGCGGAGTTTTTCTGGCCAGGCGATTGTGCCGCAATTGTATCGCGGGCCGGGCATTGGCACGCCATTGCTGCTGCTGGTATCGGCCAAAGGCGGCAATATTCCCACCCGGCATTTGCTGGATGACCGGATATTCGCCGTCACCACGCTGTATGCGGAATATTATAAAGACGCCCTGCCCTTGCCGCCTGCGGCGCAGATTTTCAACGCCATCGGCGACGCGGATTTCTGCGCGGAGGCGCTGGAGATTGCCGAGCGCATTGTCAGGCGGGTGGACGCACCGACCATCAATCTGCCGGACCGTGTGCGCCTGACCGGACGCGCGGACAATGCGCGGCGGCTGGGGCATGTGAGCGGTGTGCGGACGCCGCGCATTTTGCAATTGCCACGGGCGCGCGTGGCGGAGGCCGCGGCGCTGGGCTTTCCGCTGTTGCTGCGTTCGCCCGGCTTTCACACCGGCCAGCATTTTGTGCGGGTGAATGCGGCGGAGGAAATTTCTGCGGCGGCGGCAGGGCTGCCGGGCGATGAGCTTCTGGCAATAGAATATCTGGATGCCAGCGGACCGGAGGGGATGAGCCGCAAATACCGGGTGATGGCGATTGGCGGGGTGCTTTATCCCGTGCATCTGGCGATTTCGGCAGACTGGAAAGTGCATTATTTCACCGCCGACAATGCCGGCAGCGCCGCGCATCTTTCCGAAGAACAGGCGTTTCTGGAAAATATGACAAAGGTTTTGGGCGGCAAAGCGATGGCAGCGCTGGCCGCAATCGCGCAGCTGCTGGACCTGGATTATGCGGGAATGGATTTCGCGGTGGACGCGGATGGGACAGTGCTGCTGTTTGAAGCCAACGCGACCATGGTGATCAATCCGGTAACGGCAGGGCCGGAGTATCGGCGCGGGCCCATCAACAAGGCGTTGCAGGCGGCGCAGACTCTTTTGCAAAAAGCATGTTGACCGCGCCAGCCAAAGCCTGACGCGCGCCTTGCGCCATGCAGGAGTTGGTGTAGCATCGCGCCCAAGGGAGTGTGCCGGCAGGCAATAATCTCCCATCTTTTGGGGAGATCTTCATGAAAAATGCCGCCAGCAATTTTGTCTGTTCGCGCAAGCTGATGATCGGCACCGCGATCGCCACGCTGTTTGTCGGCCTGGTCGGCTGGCAGGCCGTGGTGATCAAAGGCGGTGAAGCACAGGCGCAAGGGCTGGCGGCCGGCGATGTGATGGTGCCGAAATTCGAGGCCGATCCCCTGTGGCCCAAACCCATGCCCAATGGCTGGATTTTGGGCCAGGTGATTGGCGCGGCGACAGACGCCCATGACAATGTGTGGATCATTCACCGGCCCGGTTCGCTGGAGGCCAATGAATCGCTTCAGACCCGCAGCGAAGCGGATTGCTGCACGGCGGCGCCCGATGTTCTGGCTTTCGATCCCAAAGGCAATGTGATCCATCATTGGGGCAAGGATGAAGGCCATGACTGGCCGACGTCCAACCACGGCATCACGGTCGATAAGGACGGCAATGTGTGGATCGCCGCCAATGGCGCGGGCCAGCCCGGCCCGGCGCCTGGCAGCGCGGCGCAGTTCGCGCGCGGCGGCGGCGGCCCGGCGGCGGAAGGCGGCGGCGAAAAAGGCACCTATCACGACAGCTTCATGCTGAAATTCACGCCGGATGGAAAATTCCTGGGCGAAATCGGCCATGCCAATGGCAGCAAGGGCAGCCTGGACACCGAGAATGTTCGCGGCGTGGCGCAGATGCGCTTTCTGCCGACCGGAGAACTGGTCGCGGCGGACGGATATGGCAATCACCGCGTATCGGTGTGGGATCCGGTGGGGATGAAGTTCATCCGCATGTGGGGCGCCTATGGCAAGCCGCCCAGCGATGATCCGATTCCGCATTATGATCCCAATTCGCCGCAGTTCGGCAATCCGGTGCATTGCGCCCAGCCTTCCAATGACGGGCTGCTGTATGTGTGCGACCGCACCAATGACCGCATGCAGGTGTTCAAATTCGACGGCACCTTCGTAAAACAATATCCCATGGAAGTGGGCACCAAGGGGGCGGGATCGGTTTGGGAAGTGGCTTTCTCGAAAGATCCGGCGCAGAAATTCATGTACATCGCCGATGGCGGTAACGAGAAGATTCACGTCTTTGACCGGGCGACCATGAAGGAGCTGTACTGGTTTGGCGGTGGCGGGCGCCAGCCGGGCCAGTTCTATGCGGTGCACAGCATCGTGACGGATTCCAAGGGCAACATCTTCACCACCGAAACCTTCCGCGGCCAGCGGGTGCAGAAGTTTATCTATAAGGGCATGGTGCCGTTGAGCTCGCTGCTGAAAGCCAAGGCGGTGGGCAACAGCGTGGTGGGCGAAGCCAAGCCATAGTCTGGGTTTTTCGCCTTTGCGTTGTACGAAAGTCTTCGTTGACTCTACGAAGGCCTTCGTATTAGCGTGGCCGCATGACGCGCGCCGTGAAAAAACCCACGACAACTGAACTGGAAATCTTGCGGGTGCTTTGGGCCAAGGGGCCCTCGACCGTTCGCGAAGTGCTGGATTGCCTGAACCAGGAAAAGGACATGGGCTATACCGGCGTTCTGAAGCTGCTTCAGATCATGACCGGCAAGGGGCTGGTGCGCCGGGATGAAAGCCAGCGGGCGCATGTCTATGAGGCGTGCCGCCCCGCCGAGCAGACCAAGCGCCAATTGGCCGGCGACATGCTGCAGCGGGTGTTCGAAGGCTCCGCCAGCCAGCTGATGATGCATGTGCTGGCCGGGCGGCGGACCTCGCGCGAAGAATTCGACGAGCTGCGGCGCATTCTCGACAATCATGGGAAAGGCGACGATGACAAGCCCGCTTAGCTGGCTTTCACCGAGCGCTATCCAGGCCCTGGGCTGGGCGCTGATTCATTTTGTCTGGCAGGGTGTGGGCGTTGCGGCGCTGGCGGCGCTGGCGATGGAGATGTTCCGGCGTCCGGGCACACGGTACGGCATTGGCATTGGCGCACTTGCGCTGATGATAGCGATGCCGGTTGCCGATTTTCTTTTGCTCGAGAATTCTGCGGCTCCCGCCCTGTCTTTGAGTGGCTTTGTGTTTGCGGTGCGGCCCGGGCTGATGCCCTGGCTTGTGGAAGCATGGGCAGCCGGGGTGGGGATTTTCAGCCTGCGGTTTGCTGGCGGTTATCTTCTTCTGGAGCAAAAGCGGCGCCAGCAATCCGGCGCGCCGGAGGCGCGTGTGCTGGCCCTGTGCCGTGATGTGCAGCGGCTTCTGGGTATTGAACGGGCGATTGAATATCTGGAATGCGGCTGGGTGCAGGTGCCATCCGCCATCGGCTGGCTGCGCCCGGTGATCCTGTTGCCGGCAGCAGCGCTGATCGGGCTCAGCGAAACGCAGTTGCGCGCGGTTATCGCCCATGAACTGGCGCATGTGCGGCGCTGGGACTTCCTGGTCAATCTGATCCAGATATTCGCCGAGACGGTGTTTTTCTATCACCCGGCCCTGTGGTGGCTGAACCGGCGTATCCGGGCGGAACGCGAATTGTGCTGTGACGAGATCGCCGTGTCAGTGACCGGAGACCGGATGGATTATGCCCACGCCCTGGTGCAGATGGCGAAATTGGGAAGCGCGCCGGATTTCGCCATGGCCGCCACCCACGGCATTCTGTCAGAGCGCATTTTTCATATTCTGGGCCGGGGGCATGAAAAGCCGCGCATTGCCGGGCTGGCGGGAAGTGTTGTTCTGCTGGCGGCATCGGCTGTGATGGCGGCGGGTCTTATGGCGCCGCACGTTTCCAATACCATTATTCGCCCTGTCGTGCCGTTGATTTCATCGCAGATTGCCGCCGCGCCTTTTGCGGAAGTGCCCAGAGACAATGGCTATGTCATTCCTGTTCGTGCGCGGCTGGCCCTGTTTAAAACCCTTGCGCGCCCGAAAATCGACGCCATTTCCCTGCCGTTGGTGATGGTGGCGGATGAAGCCGCTGAGCCAGTCGTTCCGGTGGTGCAGGCAGATGCCCCGCCGCATCCAGAATCTATTGTAGCGCAGAAACTGGATGCGATGATGCTTCCGGCCGACGACACATACCCCGCCCCTACCCTTAAGCTTGAAGCCAACCATTTGCTGCATGACGGTTGGACCTGGGCCACGGCCATCAGCTACTGCAAAGACTTCGCCGCGCAGACCGTTACACAAGGCGCAAATCGGCAGATGGCGGTTGACGCCGGCGTGAAGCAGCGCCTCGCCTTTTTCTATTGGCACTGCATGAACAGCAACGGGGAAACAGGATCAAACGATTATATCAGTCCTGCCTATACCGCGGTGGGGCAAGCGTCTTTGACCAATCCTGTCAATGCGTCCGGAAGCTGGACCGTGTCGATGCGCGCGCAGCCTGCGCGCGTCTGCAGCTTTGCCCAATCCGCGAACACACTCAGCGGCGATTGCGCGGGACCTGAAGGCCATGGCGCGGTAACCGGCGTCATCGATGGGCGGCAGATCCGCTGGTCGTGGAAATTCACACTCGATGACGGCCGCCAGGGCGGCGAACTGGATTTCATCGGAACATTGGGCCGGGACGGCACCATGAGCGGCCAGACCATAGCGGTCGAGGACATCATCGTGCGGCAGGCCCAGGGCAGTTGGGAACAGATCGGCACCTTCACGGCCACGCCCGGCGGGCCGCCGACACAGGTCGCATTCCAGTAAAATTCCTCCCACGGAGAAACGCCGTGAAGTATTTTCCGCTGATCTGGGCCGGTTTGTGGCGAAAACCCGCCCGCACCATTCTGACCTTGCTGTCCGTAACCGCGGCCTTCACCCTGCTGGGTCTGGCGATCGGGGTCAGGGCCACCTATGCGGATATTGCCGCGCATGCGCGAGCGAACATCTTTCTTTCCGTGCCGCGCTTTGACGATGGCTTTTTGACGCTGGCCCAGCGTGACCGGATTGCGCGCATGAATGGCGTGCTGAAGATCGGGGCGGACGATGCTTTCCTGGGTTATTACCGCATCCCCAAAAATCAGGTTGTTCCCGACATGCTGGACCGCGCCTCGCGCGATACGTCGGATGTGCCGCTGACACCCCAGCAATGGGACAGGCTGGAAGCAACACCGTCGGGCGTGATCATCGACGATCACACCGCCGCCCGGTTCGATCTCAAGGTGGGTGACGCCTTCCCGGTCCTGACAAGCCCGCCATGGCCGGCGCGCCGCGACGGCTCGCGGCTCTGGCCGTTCACCGTCATCGACATCATCAAAAATCCCTTGTGGGCCAGAGGCGGGCTCATGCTTGGCAATTACGATTATTTCGACAAGGAGCGCCCGGCCGCGAAAAGCAGCACGGTGTATGAGCTTCATGTCCTGGCCAGCGATCCGGAGCGCATGGGCGAGATGACTGAGCAGATTGACCGGATGTTCGCCAATTCGCCCAATCCCACCTGGAGCATTTCCGACCGGGTGCTGGCGCAACTTGGGAGCAGTTATCAGTTCAACATTCCCCTGGTGACCGAGAGCGTGGCCGCGGCA
>CAIXUE010000194.1 GCA_903922545.1 uncultured Alphaproteobacteria bacterium
GCGCCTGGGCCAGCGCCGCCAGTTTTTCCGCCGCCGCGCCTTGCGCCGGATCGGCCTTCAGCGTGCCGTCGGCCAGGGCGGCCCGATAGATTTCCAGCATCACTTTGAAATCGCTTCCGCCAGCGCAACAAGCCGCGCCGCTTCCTGGGCATGAAGCTGTTCGACCATTCTGCCGTCAAGAGCGATGACGCCTTTGCCCGGCTCCCGGGCAAACGCCGCCAGAATGGCGCGGGCTTCTTCCAGTTCAGCGGGCGAGGGCGCAAAAATACGATTGGCGATTTCGATCTGGCCGGGATGAATGAGGCTCTTGCCATCAAAGCCAAACGCCCGTCCCTGGGCGCAAGTCTCGGCAAACCCCGCTTCGTCGGCGATAGCGTTATAAGTGCCGTCCAGCGCGATCAATCCATGCGCACGCGCCACCAGCACGATCTGGCTCATCACCGCCCATAAATTTTCCCGCCCCGGCAAAGCCTGGCCCCGCATGTCCTTGATCAGGTCATTGCTGCCCAGCATCAGGCAGGCCGCGCCCGCGCCCGCGATGGCATCCAGGTTCAGGACAGCGCGCGGCGTTTCGATCATCGCCCACAAGGCGATGGAAGACGGCATGGCGCGATGTGCGCCGCCCACTTCCGCGGCCCCCTGCACCTTGGGCAGAAGGACCGCATCCGGCTGGGCTTTGGCCACCGCTTCCAGATCGGCATGGGCGAACGGCGTGTCATGGGCGTTGATCCGCACCACCACTTCGCGGGCGCCAAAAATCTTGCCCGTCACGGCGGCGGCCACCGCCTGCCGCGCCGCGTCTTTGTCGCCCGGTCCCACCGCGTCTTCCAGATCCAGGACGACGACATCGCAATCCAGGGTGCGCGCCTTTTCCATCGCGCGGGCGTTGGAGCCCGGCATGAAAAGAACGGAACGTCGGGGACGGATCATGCGCCTGTCTTCAATGGGAATAGGCCCAGATTCTAAAGGGGATTGGCTTGCTGAACAATGAACCTGGTCCTGTTGACAGGCCCCGCGCCCCGCGTAGCATGGGCGAATAAACCAGCCAAAATCAGGAGCTTTTCATGATCCTTGAACGCGCCATCTATTACATCAAGCCTGGCACCGCCAAGGACTTCGCCAAGGGCTTTGCCGAGGCGCGCAAGTATATTGAGCGCGCGCCCGGCCTGATCAAAATCGAAATGCGCCAGGGCATTGAATCGCCCGATACCTTCCAGCTTCTGGCCTGGTGGGACAGTGTGGAATCCCACATGGAAGGCTTCCGAAAATCCGAAGATTTCGCCAAATGGCGCGCGCCCCTGTCGCCCTATTTTTCCGACAAGCCGGTCTGGATGGAGCATCTGGCGGCGGAAGTCTGATCCGCCGCTTTACGGGCCTTCCACCACAATGAATTCGCCGCTGCTGGCTTGCTGGCGAAATGCGCGCGCCTTGGTGTATTCGGGGCAATTGTAACAGGCCAGCGCGTCTTCCATCGAAGCGAATTCGATCACAACATTGCGCGCCCGCGCGGTGCCTTCCAGCGCTTCGGTCTTGCCGCCGCGCACCAGGAATTTTGCGCCAAAGCGTTCATAAGCCGGCCGCGCCGTCTCGATATAATGCTTATAGGTCTCCGGATCGTGCACATCGATGCGCACCACCCAATAGCCTTTAGGCATTGGGGCAGTTCTCCCTTGTTAAATGGCCGCGACGCTGGGCATTTTGCCCGATGGCACGAAGTGAGGAGCGCGGTGGGTTGAAACCCATAAGCGACGAACGACAAAGCCAGCGGGCAAAAGGCCCGCGTCCCGCAGGGCTGCGGTTAAAATGACTGGCTGGTGCGTCGAAAGGCTCGGCCGTATTGCCGATACGGCCGTCGCCTTTCTCCTGCCATCCAGCCATTTTTCCTCGCAGCGCGGCTCATTTTACAAGTGAGAACTGCCCCTGCGCGCTCTTGAGCAGCTTGCGGTTGACCATGCATTCGGCGATCTGCACCGCGTTCAGCGCCGCGCCCTTGCGCAGATTGTCCGCCACCACCCACAGCGAAAGCCCGTTCTCAACCGTCGGGTCCTTGCGGATACGGCTGACATAGGTAGCGTCTTCGCCGGCACATTCATGCGGCGTCGCATAGCCGCCGTCTTCGCGCTTATCGATCACCAGAACACCCGGCGCCGCGCGCAAGGCGGCACGCGCCTTTTCAGCGGTGATGGGATTTTCGAATTCGATATTGACCGATTCGCTATGGCCGATGAACACCGGCACGCGCACGCAGGTGGCGAACAGCTGGATATCTGGATCCAGGATCTTCTGCGTCTCCACCGTCATTTTCCATTCTTCCTTGGTGTAACCGGAATCCAGAAAGACATCGATGTGCGGAATGACGTTGAAGGCGATCTGCTTGGTGAATTTCTCAATTTCCACCGGATCGGCCACGAACACGGCGCGGGTCTGGCGGAACAGCACATCCATGCCTTCCTTGCCGGCGCCCGAAACCGATTGATAGGTGGAAACCACCACGCGCTTGATCTTGGCCAGGTCATGCAGCGGCTTCAGCACGACCACCAGCTGGGCGGTCGAGCAATTGGGGTTGGCGACAATGCCTTTCTTGATATCGTGCAGGGCGTCGGCATTGACCTCGGGCACCACCAGCGGCACGTCGCGGTCCATGCGCCAGTGGCTGGAATTGTCGATCACCATGCAGCCGGCCGCGGCAATCTTGGGCGCCCATTCCTTGGCGATGGCGCCGCCGGCCGACATCAGGGCCAGGTCGGTGCCTTTGAAATCGTGATAGTCCAGCGCCTTCACCTTCAAGGTCTTGTCGCCGAACGAAACCTCGGTTCCCACCGAGCGGGTCGAAGCCAGGGCCACAACCTCACTGACCGGGAATTGGCGTTCCGCCAGAACCGAAAGCATTTCGCGCCCGACACTGCCGGTCGCGCCGACCACTGCGACTTTGTACGACACCGCTCGTTCTTCCTTTTAAAGGGCGTGGGTTTTCCCACGGAACCGGGCGGACAGATACTAAAATAAAGGGGTCGGTGAAAAGGGGCTTAGTTGCCGGGATGCCACTGCAATTTCAGCATGGCACCATCGCCGCCCACTCCGCCGGTCAAAGTCGGCATATAAGTGGCGTTTCCCGCCGGTTTGGCGGAAAAAAGGTCGATATTGCGGTCTTTCACGCCCAGGGTCTGGGCCGCCTCATCCGCATAATTCATGGCATAGGGCGATTTGGTGTCGTCGTCATAGACCGGCCTGGGCGCGCCCGGATAATTGGTCGGGGTGGTGACAGGATAGCCGCTGAACGGCATGCGCGCCAAAACGGGACTGGTGCTCAAGGCCAGAAGCGCCACGCCAATCATCACTTTTGCCGAATACCGCATGGGCGGAACTCAATGGATCCTCGATGTGAAAACGGATTCATCCGCATGCGGTTGCACGGGATGGCGCGGGTGAATATCGGCTTTTCCAAGGAACCAATCGGCTCTAGACTCCGCGCGCTGTTCGAACGCGAGAGATCCATGACCGGAAGAATTCAGGCCAGCGCCTGCGCCGCCTTGCTGGTTTTCGCGGGCGCCGCCCAGGCCAAAGATCTGGGCTCCTGCGCCACGCCGGCGGAAGTGTCCGCCATCCAGGTTTCGGCCGTGCAGCAGGAACTCACTGATGCTGCGCTCGCCTGCGGTGACAAGGAAACCCAGCTCTACAATCACTTCCAGACCGTGTTCAACAAGGAGCTGCGCCGTTCCGATGCGGTGATGCTCACCATGTTCAAGCGCATGAACGGCGTGGCGCGCGGCAATGCCGCCTATGACGCGTATAAAACCCGCGCCATCGCCCATGCCGAACAGCGCCGCACCGTGCCGGGAGAAGCTGTGAATTACTGCCGGACCGCCGATGTCGTGTTCGCCGCGCCGCTGGCGCCCGACAAGCCGGTCCTGGAGGA
>CAIXUE010000195.1 GCA_903922545.1 uncultured Alphaproteobacteria bacterium
GCAGCTGAATGTCTATAACCTGACCGACAAGAAATACTTCGACATGATGCATTTCGCCTTTGTCGTGCCGGGCGCCGGGCGTTCGGCCATGCTGACGCTGAATTATCACGGTTGAGGCCGGGCGGGCCGGCGCTCAAGCGTCGGCCCAGAAGCGCAGCAGATTGTGATAGACGCCGGCCAGGCGCACAGCCTCTTCATGGCTGGCGTCGCCGGCGGCTCCAAGCTTTTGCACGATCTGGTCCATCTCATAGAGCAGGGCGCGCTGTTCATTGTCGCGCACCAGGCTCTGAATCCAGAAGAAGGAGGCCAGACGCGTGCCGCGCGTTACCGGCCTGACATGATGGACGCTGGTGCCGGGGTAAAGGATCATGTCGCCGGCCGCCAGCTTGACACTGCGTTCGCCGAAGACATCGTCCATCACCAGTTCGCCGCCGTCATAAGTGTCGGGCTGGCTGAGAAACAGGGTTGCGGACAGGTCGGTCCGCACCCGTTCGCGGCTGCCTGCCACCGGCCGTACCCCGCCATCGACATGCGGGCCATAGGACTGGCCGCCGGCATAACGGTTGAACAAAGGCGGCACGATTTTGTGCGGCAGGGCGGCGGCCATGAATTGCGGATTACGGTCCAGCGCGCCCAGGATCACGTCGCCGAATTTGAGCGCCAGGGGATGGCGTTCGGCCAGTTGGGCATTGTCCTTCACGCGGGCAGAAAGATAGCCCGCCGTGTGGCGGCCATCGCTCCAGTCGGCGCGCTCCAGCGCCAGGCGCATTTCGCCAGCCTGTTCGGCTGTCAGGACTTTGGGGATCTGAATCAGCATGGCGGCGCCTGGGTTATGTCGGCGCGAGTATAACGCGGTCTGCCAAGCCGCAAAGAGGCGCAGTTACAGGGAAAACCGCACGGGCCGGTTCAGGGTCCGTGCGATCAGATACTCAGACCGAATAACCCAGGTCGCGCAACGGCAGCTTGCGCACGCGCACGCCTGTGGCGGCGAAGATGGCGTTGCCCAAGGCCGGCGCGAAGGCCGGGAAAGCGGGTTCGCCCATGCCGGTGGGCGGATTGTCGGACTGGATGAAGTAAGCCTCGATCACCCGCGGCGCGAAGGGCATCCGCAGCGTGGGATAGGCGTTGAAGTTCTGCTGCTGGATGCGGCCGTTTTCGATGTCGAGCTTGAGGCCCATGGCGGTGGACAGGGCATCGGTGGTCGCGCCCTGGGCCTGGGCTTCGGCGCCGGCCATGTCGATGATGGGGCCGATATCGGCGACCATCACCACACGATGGATGGCGATGCGCTTGTTGGCGTCGACGCTGATCTCAACCGACTGGGCCACATGGCCGGCATGGGAATAACACCAGGCGATGCCGAGGCCGCTGCCCTGGGGCAGGGTTTTGCCCCAGCCGGCCTTTTCGGCGCACAGCTTGATCGCGGCGGTGGCGCGGGCGGGGCTGAAATTGACACCCTTCTTCGGTTTGAGTTCCGGCACATCGCGGTTGACCGCATCGATCAGGAACTGGACATGGTCCTTGCCCGCCGCGAGGGACAATTCGTGCATGAAACTCTGGTTGGCGAAGTATTGGGCGTTGTCGCCCGGCGCGCGCCAGGAGCCGGTGGGGATCAGCAGCGGGAACATGGTGATGCGCCGGCGCAGGTTCGGCACAATGTTGGAAGAGGCCACGGTGTCGCTGAAGGTGGCGCCGGTGCCGGGCGTCTTGCCGGTGGCGGTGGAGGTAATGAATTGCTCCTGCCAGGCGTCCAGCCTGCCGTCCTTGTCAATGGCGCCCTTGTATTGGTGATAGCCGGCGGGACGGTAGAAATCGTGATTGAAATCGTCTTCGCGCGTCCAGGTCATCTTGACCGGAGCGTTGACCTTCAGCGCGATGGCGGCGGCCTCGCACATATAATCATTGACCAGGCGCCGGCCAAAGCCGCCGCCGCTGCGCGGCAGGTGGATCATGACCTTGTCATCGGCGATTTTTGCCAGCGCGCTGACCTGGGTCGAACCGCGATTGGGCTGCTGGGTCGGCGACCAGATTTCCATGATGCCGTCATGGAAGTGGGCCGTGGTGTTCATCGGTTCCAGCGGCGCATGGGCGGCATAGGGGTATTCGTAATAGGCTTCGATGGTCTTGGCGGCGTTGGCGAAAGCCTTATCGACATCGCCCACATCCAAATCGCCGACCTTGGGATCCTTGGTCGTGGGGAAAGTCTTGGCGGTCTCTTTGGCCTTGGCCGCGA
>CAIXUE010000196.1 GCA_903922545.1 uncultured Alphaproteobacteria bacterium
GGCGCACGCCAAAAGAACAAGCAGGACAGCGGCAAGACGGGGCATCAACAGCGAAGCTCACGAGGGATTCGCTGTACCATAGCTGCCCGGAGCCATCGCAAACAGGGCGAAATCGCTCACTTTGTGGCAAAAACCGGGCAGTTTGCGTAGGCGCCAAGCGCTATTATAAGCCCTGCCATGACACTCAGCCGCGACGATATTTTGAGAGCCCTGGACCAGGTGATCGACCCGGTCAGCGGCCGAAGCATGGTGCAGCAGGACATGATCGCCGGCCTGGTGGTGAAGGGCGGCAATATCGGTTTTGCCGTGGAGGTTCCCGCCGCGCAGGGACCGGCTTCCGAACCGTTACGGGCCGCATGCGAGCAGGCGGTGCGCAAGCTGGCGGGTGTCCTGTCGGTGACGGCGGTGTTAACCGCGCACCAGAATGCCCATCTTCCGATGGAAAGTGAGCATGTGCATGACGAGAATTGCAATCATGGTCCGGCCAAGCCAGCGCGTCCAGCACCGGCGCGGCAGGCTCCAGAACCGCCGCGCGGCATAGAGGGCGTGCGCCACATCATTGCCGTGGCCAGCGGCAAGGGCGGGGTGGGAAAATCCACGGTCGCGGTCAACCTGGCGCTGGGCCTGTCGCGGCTGGGCCTGAAAGTGGGTTTGCTGGATGCGGATATTTACGGGCCGTCGCTGCCGCGCCTTTTGGATATCCGCCACAAACCGGAAACCGAAAACCGCAAACTGAAGCCGATCGAAAAGCATGGGTTGAAAACCATGTCGATCGGTTTTCTGGTTTCCGAAGACGAAGCGATGATCTGGCGCGGGCCCATGGTGCAATCGGCCCTGACCCAGATGATGAATGATGTGCTGTGGGCCCCCCCCGGAAATCATTTGGATGTGCTGGTGCTGGACATGCCGCCCGGCACCGGTGACGCGCAGCTCACCATCGCCCAGCGCGTTCCGCTGAAGGGCGCGGTGATTGTTTCAACGCCGCAGGATATCGCGTTGATCGACGTCAAAAAAAGCATCGCCATGTTCCGCAAGACCGAAGTGCCGCTGCTGGGCATGGTGGAAAATATGAGCGTATTCGTTTGCCCTGATTGCGGCCATGCCCATCATATTTTCGGCGATGGCGGGGCGCGCCAGACCGCTTTAAAAATGGGGCTGAACTTCCTGGGCGAAATTCCGCTGGTGCCGCGCATTCGCGAAACTTCGGATGCCGGCACGCCGATCATGATCGCCGAGCCCGATGGTCCGGAAGCAAAAGCGTTTCTGGCGGTGGCGGAGCTGGTTGCCGAAGCGCTGAAGACCGCGGACCGGCCAGCCCCGAAGATTGTTATCGAGTGAGTGTTATAAAAGAATATGCCAGGCCTTCGGGCGTGGCGTGGTCTTCGCGCGCGATTTCTTTCCAGCCACCCCGGTCAAAAGCAAACGCCGCATCGCCGTCAAACGCACGATGCACCTGGGTGAGTTCAATGCGGTCGGCGCGCGCCAGCGCGGTGCGATAGATTTCCGCTCCGCCGATCACCATGGCATCGGGCAGACCGAGCGCTTCATCGAGACTCATGGTTTCCGCGCCATCGGCGCGCCAGCCCTTTTGCCGCGTCACCACAATGTTGCGCCGTTCCGGCAGCGGCTTTTTGGGCAGCGAGTCCCAGGTCTTGCGCCCCATGATCACGGTTTTGCCCAAGGTCAGCGCCTTGAAGCGTTTCAGGTCTTCGGAAATGCGCCAGGGAATGGCGCCATCCTTGCCGATAACGCCATTGTCGGCCGCCGCCAGAATGAGAGTAACGCTCAACTTTCCCCCAGGGCTTTCATGGCGTCATTTTCCAGCCAGTAATTGAGCCAGGGCGCCTTGCGCGCGCCAATGCTTTCGTAAAAGGCGATGGCGGGGGCATTCCAGTCCAGCACCTGCCACTCCAGCCGCCCGGCACCGGCGGCCAGCCCCTTTTTCGCCAGATATTGCAGCAGGGATTTGCCGTAACCACGCCCGCGAAATTCCGGCAGCACAAACAGGTCTTCGACATAAAGCCGGCGCGTGGCGCGGAAGGTGGCGTAGGTCCAGTAATATGTGACAAGGCCCACCGGCTTGTCGCCTTCAAATCCCAGCTCGCATTCGATCAGGGGACGCAGGCCGAAGAAGTCAAAAGCGATGACGTCTTCATCGATGGTGATTGGCAAATTTTCGTAATCGGCCAGCGCGCGCAGCAGCGACAGGATCAGCCCGGCATCATCGGGCCGGGCCGGACGAATGGTCAAAGCAGACATGGAAAATCCGGATATGAAGCTGGTGGACCATAGCAAGGCTGTTCCCAAATGGAACCGCGGCGTGAGCTTGGGGTTATTGTGGGGATTGAAAGCGGCCCGGAGCGAAAGAGACCCCATGACCAAATTGCTGATTTCCACCGCCATTGTGAGCCTTCTGGCCCTTGGCGGCCCTGCTTTGGCCCAAGGTCACGATGACGATCACGGCCATGGTGGCGGCGGCGGCGGCGCTCCCCATGCCGCCCCGGCCTCTCATCCCGCGCCTGCGCCACATGCCGCGCCGGCGCGGCAACCGGGCGGGATGCCCGGACATGGCGCCGCCGGCGCGCAAAACATGCCCAGGACAGACAATCGCCCTGATAACCGCTCACAGGAAGATCACCGCCCCAGCGCAGGCGCTCAGAATGCGCCCGCGGCGCAGCCCGCGCCACACGATGCCATGCGGGGACCTGCCGCGGGCGGTGCGATGCGGGGACCTGCGCCCCAAAATGCCATGCGCGGCCCCGGCGGCGGCGGCAATTTCGCGGCCATGCACCGCAACTTCAACGCGCCGCAGCACTACCATGCGCCGGTCTATCGCCGCCCGGCGGGGTGGTATTCCCACCGCTGGACCTATGGCGAAACCCTGCCGTCCCTGTTCTGGGCGCCGGATTACTGGCTGAATGATTATGTGGATTTCGGCCTGGAGCCGCCGCCGCCCGGCACATTGTGGGTGCGCGATGGCGGTGACGCCCTGTTGATCGTTCGCGGCACGGGCGAAATTATCCAAGTGGAATACAGCGTCTTTTATTGAGCGCGTCATATTGGCCCTACCCGGGGTGAAATCGGTGCTATAAATGGTCACCGTGCCCGTGCGCATTTCACGGCGCCGCAGGCAATTCGGGTACGGAAATAAAACATGTCCAATGTGACGGTGATCGGCGCCCAGTGGGGCGACGAAGGCAAAGGCAAGATCATTGACTGGCTCGCCAACCGGGCCGAGATGGTGGTGCGCTTCCAGGGCGGCAACAATGCCGGCCACACCATCGTGGTGGGCGACAAGACCTATAAACTCTCGCTGCTGCCTTCGGGCGTGGTTCAGGGCAAACGCTCCATCATCGGCAATGGCGTGGTGGTGGATCCCTGGTCGCTGCTGGACGAAATCGCGCGCGTGGGCGCGGCCGGGCTGAAAGTGACGCCCGAGCTTCTGGTGCTGGCGGAAAACGCCACCCTGGTGCTGCCGCTGCACCGCGAACTGGATGCGATGCGCGAAGAAGCCGCCGCCCAGAAAATCGGCACCACCAAGCGCGGCATCGGGCCGGCTTACGAAGACAAGGTGGGACGCCGTGCGCTACGTGCCATCGACCTGAAAGACCCTGCGTCCCTTCCCGCAAAAATCGAAAAGCTTTTGGCGCATCACAATGTGCTGCGCCGTGGTTTCGGCCATGCCGAAGCCGATGCCGGCGCGCTGCTGGAAGCGTTGAAAGAGGTCGCGCCCAAGATCACGCCGTTCCTGGGTTCGTCCTGGCGCGAACTGGACGCCGCCAAGCGCGCCGGAAAGCGCGTGCTGTTTGAAGGCGCGCAGGCGGTGCTGCTGGATATCGATCACGGCACTTATCCCTTTGTCACCTCGTCCAACACAGTGGCGGGCCAGGCGGCGGCGGGATCGGGCGTTGGCCCCCGCGATATCGGCACGGTGCTGGGGATCGTCAAAAGCTATACCACGCGCGTGGGTGAAGGCCCCTTTCCCACCGAACTGAAGGACGCGATCGGCGAGAAGCTGGGCGAACGCGGCCATGAATTCGGCACCGTGACGGGGCGCAAGCGCCGCTGCGGCTGGTTCGATGCGGTTCTGGTGCGCCAGACCGTTGTCACCGGCGGCGTGGACGGCATCGCACTTACAAAATTGGACGTGCTGGACGGTTTTGACGAGATCAAGGTCGCCACCCATTACGAACTGGACGGCCAGCGGATCGATTACCTGCCCGCCGACGCCACCCAGGCGGCGCGGGTGAAGCCGGTTTACGAAAGCCTGGAGGGCTGGAGTGAATCCACCCATGGCGCCCGCAGCTGGGCGCAGCTCAACGCCAATGCCATCAAGTATGTGCGCCGGATTGAGGAATTGATCGGGGCGCAGGTGGTGCTGTTGTCCACCAGCCCGGACCGGGATGACACCATCACGGTCAAAGATCCGTTCATTTAAGCTTTATTTTCCGGCCTTTTCCTGCGCCAGGCGCTTGTCGAGCGCGGCGCTGGAATCGTCCACCAGCTTGGCGCAGGCGCCCTTGTCAGCAAAGAGATCGGGCTTTTCGCCCTTGATCATCTGATCCAGCACCGGCGAAAAACCCGGATGCGGCGTCAGCAGCACGTCGCAGGAAAGCGCCTTGTCCACGGCGAAGCTTTTGCGGAATTGCGCCACCGCCGGGCTGCCGGTGAAATGGAAGCCGTCCGCCGAGACGGCGGTGAGACTGTCCGCATAGACGATGTTGCGGCAGCGTGTGTTTTCGCAAGCTTCCCAAGTCCAAGTGGTACCGCCGGGCGTGTGACCGGGCGTGAAATGGGCGGTGAGCGCCAGGGAACCCACATGCACCACCTGGCCATCCTTCAGCACGCCGACGCGCGCCACCGGGGCGATGGGTTTGACCGCGCCATATTGCGGATCGGTTTTCGGATCGCGGCCGGATTTGAGCAAAGCCGCGCTCCAGGGACTGGCCAGCACGCGCGCGCCGGTGAGGCGCTGCAGCTGGGAAAGCCCGCCGGCATGATCGTAATGGGCGTGAGAGTTCAGGATCAGCTTGATGTCGGAAAGTTTGAATCCCAAGGCCTTGATGTGATCGGCGATGTGCGGCGCGGATTCATTCAGATCGCCATCGATCAGAATATCGCCTTTGTCCGAAGTGATCAAAATGGAGCTGAGCTGTCCGGTGCCGACATAAAAGGTGTTGCCGTAAACCCTGAACGGATCGTGCGGCGTGTTCCATTCCGCGCAGGACTTGCAGTTGGGCGTGACTTCACCGTTCTGTGCCGCGACCGGCAGGCCGAGCAGAAACAGGATGGGCAGCACATATCTGATCAATTCGGACTCCCGTGCCCCAAGGGTCCCTGGCCCATGCCCAGGCCAGGGGCGTTGCGGATAGCGTCCTGCACAAAGCCATGCGCCCGCGCCACCGCGTCGGGCAATGTGAGGCCCTGCGCCAGGCCGCAGGCAATGGCGGTGGAAAGGGTGCAGCCGGTGCCGTGGGTGTGGGGCGTCACCTGGCGCGGCGCTTCGAATACGGTTTCCTTGTCGCCCAGCATCAGCACATCGCGCACGATATCGCCTTCGCCATGGCCGCCCTTGAACAGGATCTGGCGCGCGCCCATCAGGCCAAAGGCCTGGGCGCAATTGCGCCGGGAATGATCGCTGCGGGGCCGGATGTTGGTCAGCGCTTCGGCTTCCGGAATGTTGGGCGTGATCAGCGTGGCGCGCGGCAAAAGGAACCGGCGCAGCATTTCCACGCCCATCTCATCCAGCAAAGGCGTGCCGCTGCTGGAGAGCAGCACCGTATCCAGCACCAGCGGCAAATTCACATCTTTCAGGCATTCGGCCACCGCGGCGGCGACGATGCCATTGCCCAGCATGCCGATCTTGATGGCATCGGCGCCGATATCGCTGAGCGCGGCCATGATCTGCTCGCAGACCAGTTCCGGCGGCATGGTTTCCACGGCACGCACGGTCTGGGTGTCCTGCGCCGTCACGGACGTCACCGCCGTCTGGGCATAAACGCCAAAGGCCTGGGCGGTTTTAAGATCGGCCTGAATGCCGGCGCCCGCGCTGGAATCGGAACCGGCGATCACCAGAAGCCGGTTCATAGTCTTATTTCCGGCAGCAGTGGCGGCATTTGGTCATGCCGCCACTTCTTCAATGGCCGCCGCGATCTGGCGCACCACGGCGCGCACCAGTTTTTCGTCATCGCCTTCGGCCCTCACCCGGATCAGCGGTTCGGTGCCGGATTTGCGCACCAGCACGCGGCCATGGGCGCCCAGTTTGGCGCTGCCGTCATCGATCGAGGATTTCACCCGCGCGTCATCGAGCGGCGAGCCGTTCTTGAAGCGCACATTTTCCAGCACCTGGGGCAAGGGCTCATACAGATGCGCGGCCTGGGAGGCGGGTTTGCCTTCTTCGGCCAGCACCGCCAGCACCTGCAAGGCCGCGATCAGCCCATCGCCGGTGGTGGAGAAATCGGACAGGATGATGTGGCCGGACTGTTCGCCGCCCACGTTAAAGCCGCCCTTTTTCATTTCTTCCAGCACATAGCGGTCGCCCACCGAGGCGCGCGCCAGGCCCAGATCCAGCGTTTTCAGATAACGGTCCAGCCCGGCATTCGACATCACGGTGCCGACCACGCCGCCGCCCTTGAGGGTGTTGTTCTTTGACCAGCTGGTGGCGATGAGGGCCAGAATCTGGTCGCCGTCAATGATGCGGCCTTCTTCATCGGCCATCACCACACGGTCAGCGTCGCCGTCCAGCGCGATGCCGAAATCGGCGCGCATTTCGCGCACCTTGGCGCACATGGCGTCGGGCGCGGTGGAACCGCAATCCAGATTGATGTTGGTGCCATCGGGCGTGACCCCAAGAGGCACGATATCGGCGCCCAGTTCCCACAACACTTCGGGCGCGACCTTGTAAGCGGCGCCATGGGCGCAATCGATCACGATGCGAAGACCGTCGAGCCGCAGATTGCGCGGGAAGGTGCGCTTGGCGAATTCGATATAGCGGGCCTGGCTGTCATCGATGCGCTTGGCGCGGCCGATATCACCGGCGGCGGCAAGGCCCGCTTCCAGCCCGCCATCCATCAGCTTTTCGATTTCCAGTTCCACCGCATCGGACAGTTTCTGTCCGTCGGGGCCGAAGAATTTGATGCCATTGTCCTGATAGGGATTGTGCGAGGCGGTGATCATCACGCCCAGATCGGCGCGCAGGGAGCGCGTCAGCATGGCGACAGCGGGCGTGGGCAAGGGGCCGAACTGGAACACATCCATGCCCACGGCGGTGAAGCCGGAAACCAGGGCGCTTTCGATCATGTAGCCGGACAGGCGCGTATCCTTGCCGATCACGACGCGATGGCGATGATCGCCGCGCGTGAAAATGCGGCCCGCCGCCATGCCGGCTTTCATCACGGTTTCGGGCGTGAGAACCGAAGCGTTGGTGCGGCCGCGAATGCCGTCAGTGCCGAAATATTTGCGGGTCATGCAAGCCTTGTCGAAGCAGGGTGTTTTACCACGATTTGATAACAGAGGCTTACCCTGCGGAGCAAACGGCGGCCGGCTCCCGTAGCTTAGCGGTTTTCCAGCGATTCCAGCACTTTGAGGCCTTCCCGCAAGGGCGCCGGCGCATGGGTGCGGATAAAGCCGGCCCCCTGGGCGACGGCGAACATCTCGGCCGCCACGCCGGCATCGGCCGGCTCCTGCCCCGGGCGCGCCAGGGCCTTGAGGAAGGATTTGCGCGACACCGAAACCAGCAGCGGCAGACCAAACGCCTCGGCCAGTTCCGGCAGCTTGCCCAGCACGGTGAGCGATGTCTCAGGATTGCTGCTGAGGAAAAATCCCATGCCCGGATCCAGGATCAGGCGGTCCGGATCGACGCCCGCTTCAGTGAGCGCGGTGAGGCGCTTTTCAAAAAAGGAAAAGATGCGGGCGAGGATTTCGCCTGGCGGCACATCGGTGCGGGTGGCGATGCCGTCTTCCTGCACCATGTGCATGACGATGAGCTTGGCCGTGGCGGCGGCGAGTTCGGGATAGAAGGAGACGTCCGCGAAACCGTGAATGTCGTTGAGATAATCCACCCCCTCGCCCAGCGCCCAGCGCTGTACCGGCGTGGAGAAACTGTCGATGGAGAGCGACGCACCAACATCATGCAGGGCGGGCACCACAGAGGCGAGCCGGGCGATTTCGACCTCGGGCGGCACGCGGGCGGCATCGGGATGCGAGGACGCCGCCCCGATATCCAGAATGTCAGCGCCATCGGCCAGAAGATTGTTGGCATGCGCCAATGCGGCCCCGGGCGCGAGGAATTTTCCGCCGTCGGAAAATGAATCAGCGGTGATATTGAGGATGCCGAGAATTTTCATGCGGACGACTCAACGGCATCTGGCCCATAAAAATCTAATTCGAGAGAAATATGCAGACCAGCCAAACCGTTCAGAATTTTCCAATCCAAAGCGTCCCCTGAATTCCAGCCTGAATACCAACCGACAAAAAAACTCGCCTCAACGCCTTGTTCGTGAAGCTGCACGAGATAATCAGTATAGGGACGCAATCGTTCGGTGGCCATTGTCAGGCCAGTCGGCAAGTCCGTGCCGTCTTTAGAAATCGGGATGCAACAATAGGATTCTCTACGCGGCGGACGTTGCTCTCCCTTGGATGAAATCCAAGGATCGCCTTTTTTGCTAAGCGCCGTAGCTGCCATTCCGAGCGTAAGTGGAATCTGGGAGAGATCGGCATCAGGATGCCGAAATAAAAGAGACAGATTGAAAGTGTAATCGCCCAAAGCCCTTACCCGTCGGCCAGCTGAGGGTGAGGATTTAGTCCCTTGTCCCCTACGCCGCAATCAGAGGCGCGAGGAATTTTGCGACCTGAGCAGGAGCGTCGCACGGAGCGTACGGACGTACGTGAGCACGCGCGACGAACTCAGGGCGCAAAATAACCGCGCCGTTACCGGGGCTGCGGTTCCGGAGAGATAATGGAGGGACCCGGGCCAGCCGACCGCGGCTTGCCGGCGGCGGGGACCGACGGTCCTTCGCCACGGGACGGCAGGGTCGGTTCTTCATACGGCGTGCGCACGGGCGGAATGCCCTTGAGCAGCGCGCTGATTTCGTCGCCGGTGAGGGTTTCATACTCGAGCAGCCCGCGCGCCAGCACGTTCAAATCAGCCTGGCGTTCGATGAGGATGGTTTTGGCGCGGTTATAGGTTTCATCGATGATGCGGTGGATTTCCGAATCGATCTTCTGCGCCGTGGCTTCCGAGATATTCTGGGTGCGCGACACCGAATGGCCCAGGAAAACCTCTTCCTGGTTTTCGGCGTAAGCGATGGGGCCCAGTTCATCCGACATGCCGAAGCGTGTCACCATGGCGCGCGCCATGCGGGTGGCCTGTTCGATATCGCTTTGGGCGCCGGTGGTCACTTTTTCGTGACCAAAGACCAGTTCCTCGGCCAGGCGGCCGCCAAAGGCGACGCAAAGATCGGCCAGCATTTTCTGGCGCGTGAGCGACAGCTGATCGCGTTCCGGCAGGCGCATCACCATGCCCAGGGCGCGGCCGCGCGGGATGATGGTGGCCTTGTGGATGGGGTCTGAGCCTTCCACCGTGATGGCGACAATGGCGTGGCCGGCTTCATGGAAGGCGGTGAGTTTCTTTTCCTCATCGCTCATGGCCATGGAGCGGCGCTCGGCGCCCATCATCACCTTGTCCTTGGCGTCTTCCAGCTCGCTCATCATCACCACGCGCTTGCCGCGGCGGGCGGCCAGAAGCGCGCCTTCGTTGACAAGGTTGGCCAGATCAGCGCCGGAGAAACCGGGCGTACCGCGCGCGATGACGCGCGGATCAACATCGGAGGCCAGCGGCACTTTGCGAAGATGGACGCGCAGGATCTTTTCGCGGCCGGCCAGATCGGGATTGGGCACCACGACATGGCGGTCAAAACGGCCCGGACGCAGCAAGGCGGGATCCAGCACATCGGGGCGGTTGGTGGCCGCGATCAGGATCACGCTTTCATTGGCTTCAAAGCCGTCCATTTCAACCAAGAGCTGGTTGAGGGTCTGTTCGCGTTCGTCATTGCCGCCGCCGAGACCCGCGCCGCGATGGCGGCCCACCGCGTCAATTTCGTCGATGAAGACGATACAGGGCGAATTCTTCTTGGCCTGTTCGAACATGTCGCGCACGCGGCTTGCGCCCACGCCCACGAACATTTCCACAAAGTCCGAACCCGAGATGGTGAAGAAAGGCACATTGGCTTCGCCGGCAATGGCGCGCGCCAACAATGTCTTGCCGGTGCCCGGCGGGCCGACCAGCAGCACGCCC
>CAIXUE010000197.1 GCA_903922545.1 uncultured Alphaproteobacteria bacterium
CAGCGCGGCGATCTGGTGTTCTGGAAAGGCCATATGGGCGTGATGCTGGACGCGGCGCGCCTGCTCCACGCCAACGCTTTTCACATGGAAGTTTTCGCCGAACCGCTGGATCAGGCCATCGCCCGCATCGGACAAAGCGCTGGGCCGGTCACGTCGATCAAAAGGCTTTAGGAGCGCAGCCAGGAAAAGTGTGAAGCGGTTTTCCGTCCGGCTGCGCGACCAGAAATCAGTAGCCCCGATCCAAATCCACGATATCGGCCAGCGTCTCGCCGGCCTCATTCTGCCGCACGCAATTTTCCACATACGACAGCGCCATGCGCGGGTCGGTCACCCCCGCCACATGCGGCGTCAGGGTGATCTTGGGATGCTTCCAGAAGGGATGGCCTTCCGGCAGCGGTTCGGTGCGGAACACATCCAGCACCGCGCCGCCCAGATGGCCGCTGTCCAGGCTGGCGATCATGTCTTCATCGACAATGATGCTGCCGCGCGCCACGTTGATCACCCAGGCGCCCTGCGGCAGCTGGGCGAAAAACTTCTTGTCCATCATGTTGATGGTCTCGGGCGTGTGCGGCAGCACCACCACCAGATAATCGCATTGGCCCAAAAACGCGTTCAGTTCGCCCTGGCCGGCATAGCTTTTTACGCCCGCGATATTCTTGCGCGTCTTGCTCCAGCCGGACACCACAAAGCCCAGCGATGCCGCCCGCTCCGCGATCTTGCCGCCGATTTCACCCATGCCCAGAATGCCGATGCGCGTCTTGTCGGTGGCGCGCGGCATCATGCGTTGCCGCCAGGCGCCTTCCTTCTGTGCCTGGTCGAAATAGCGCTGGGTGCGATGGGCGATCAGGGTGTGCATCAGCACATATTGCGACATCTCATAGGCCAGCGCCGGATCGGTGAAACGCACCAGTCTGATCTGGCGGGGAAATTCCGGATCGGCCAGGAAGCCATCGACGCCCGCGCCGAAGGAAATCACCAGCTTCATGTTGGTGAGGGTTTTCAGAAAACCCGGCGGCGGACGGAAGCCGACAAAATAATCGATATCTTCCGGCTTGTAGTCGTCCTTGCCGTGCAGCACGACGTCATAGATCGGGCTGGCAAAGGTCTCCTTGCCCAGGGCGACCCAGGCCGGCGGCACCATGAACAGAACCTTGGGCTTCACGCCTTACTTTGCCGCAGGCGCAGGAGCAGCGGGGGCCGCGGCTCCGGCTTTGGTCGGCGCAGCAGCAGCAGGCGCCGGCGGCGCGGCATCAGCCGGCTTGGCGGGCGCGGGCGCCGGAATGGCGGCCGGGCTGTCGGCATTGGTGCGCAGGAACGCGATCAGGTTGATGCGGTCCTTGGCGCTGGAAATGCCGGGGAAGCTCATCTTGGTGCCGGTGATGTAACCCTGCGGCGACTTGATGAACTTGAACAGCTCGTCATAGGTCCAGGTGCCGCCCTTGGCTTTCATGGCGGCGGAATAATCGAAACCGGCGATGGACGCGCGCGGACGATCCACCACGCCAAACAGCGGCGGGCCGATCTTGGTGGTCTTGGCGCTGGAGGTGTCGTGGCACTGTTCGCACTTCACGGAAGTCGCCTTGCCCGCGCCGACATCAGCGGACGCCAGCACCGTGCCCCAATCGGGCAGGGCTTCTTCCACCGGAGCGGCGGGCGCGCCGCCCGTGGGCGTCTCGACCACGCCTTCGACCACATAGCCGGGCTTGGCCGGTATTTCCGGCTCATAGATGGCTTCGGCAACCAGGCGGACGACGAAAATGAAGATCGCCGCGCCAAGCACTGCGCCCGCGATCTTGTTGAATTCAAAGGAATCCATCAGCCAAGCTCCCCTGTGCCGGTTGCCCGGCGGAATGGGGCGACATTACCCGCCAGCCCCGGCAAATCATTGCGGCGAAGCGTCGCAGAAAATCCAGCCGCTGGCTGGCTTTAGCGGGAAACTGGGCATAAACAAACCCCCGCTATGAACCCGATCCTGTTGATCCCTGCGCGAATGGCCTCGGCCCGCCTTCCGGGCAAGCCGCTGGCCGATATTGCGGGCCGGCCCATGATCCTGCGCGTCTGGGAACAGGCCATGGCGGCGGCCTTGGGCCCGGTGGTGGTGGCGGCGGCGGAGCCGCAAATCGTCAAAACCATCGAATCAGCCGGCGGCCGGGCCGTCCTGACCGACCCTGATCTGCCCTCCGGCTCGGACCGGATTTTCGCCGCCCTCAAACAGGCCGACCCCGATGGCCGCCATGATGTGGTGGTCAACCTTCAGGGCGACCTGCCGGCGCTGGAGCCGGACAATATCCGCGCCGTGGTGGCCGCGCTGTCCGGCGCCGACATCGCCACCCTGGCCGCCGAAATCACCGATCCTGCCGAGCGTGACAATCCCGCCGTGGTCAAGGCGGTGGTGGCCTGGGCGCCGGGCGGCAAAACCGGCAGGGCGCTTTATTTCACGCGCACGCCCGCGCCCTCCGGCGACGGCCCGCTGTTTCATCATGTCGGCATCTATGCCTTCACGCGCCCCGCGCTCACCCGCTTTGTCGGCATGCCGCCATCGGTTCTGGAAAAGCGCGAAAAGCTGGAACAGCTTCGGGCGCTGGAAGCGGGCATGAGCATTGCGGTGGCTCGCGTGGACAGGGTGCCGCTCTCGGTCGATACTCCCGCCGATCTGGAACGCGCCAACCGTATTTTGAAAAACACATGATTCAAGTGTTCGCCACTGATGCCATAAAGAGGGCAAAACGCATCGCCTTTCAGGGCGAACCGGGCGCCTATGCCAATCTGGCGGCGCGCGAGGCGGTGAACCACGCCATGGCGATCCCCAAGCCCAGCTTTGAAGACGCCATTGAAGCGGTGAAGACCGGTGATTGCGACCTCTGCATCATTCCGGTGGAAAATTCACTGATGGGCCGCATCGCCGACATCCATCATCTGCTGCCCGATTCCGGCCTGCATATTGTGGGCGAACATTTCCTGCCCATCCGCCATCAATTGCTGGGCCTGAAAACGGCCGCGCTGTCCGATATCAAAAACTTCTACAGCCAGGCCCCGGCTCTGGCTCAGTGCCGCAACATCATCCGTGAAATGAAGCCGGTGGTGCACAACTGGTACGACACGGCGGGCTCGGCCAAGCATGTCGCCGAACTGGGCGACAAAAGCGCCGCCGCCATCGCCTCCACTTTGGCGGGTGAACTTTACGGCCTGAAGATTCTCAAAGCCGATGTGGAAGACGAACACCACAACATGACGCGCTTTCTCATCATGTCGCGCAGCCGCGAAGACGCGGCGCCGGGCGGCAAGGTGGTGACGACGTTTGTCTTTCAGGTGAAGAATGTGCCCGCCGCGCTTTACAAGGCGATGGGCGGCTTTGCCACCAATGGCGTCAACATGACCAAGCTGGAATCCTATCAGCTGGGCGGTTC
>CAIXUE010000198.1 GCA_903922545.1 uncultured Alphaproteobacteria bacterium
GCCGATGCACATGGTGGCGACGCCGAGTTTGGCGCCCCGCCGGCGGCCTTCCAGCAGCAGATGCCCCGCCATGCGCGCGCCCGACATGCCGTAAGGATGACCGATGGAAATGGCGCCGCCATTCACATTCAGCCGGTCATTGGGGATGCCAAGCTTGCCCTGGCAATAGATCACCTGGCAGGCACAAGCCTCGTTCAATTCCCACAGATCGATGTCTTCAACTTTCAGGCCGTGGCGTTTGAGCAGACGCGGCACCGCCAAAGCGGGGCCGATGCCCATTTCATCCGGCTCGACGCCGGCCACGGCAAAGCCGCGAAAAATTCCCAGCGGTTTTAAATTCTTCCTGGCGGCGTAATCGGCGCTCACCAGCACACTGGCCGAAGCGCCGTCAGAGAATTGCGAGGCATTGCCGGCCGTGACGTTCTTGCCCTGGGCGACCTGCTGGCCGCCCATATGCACGGGCTTGAGCGCTTTGAGGCCTTCCAGGGTGGTGTCGGGGCGGTTGCATTCATCGTGATCGACGGTGGCGTCCACCAGGCTTTCGGTGCCGCTGGCCTTGTCGATCTTTTTCATCTTGACGGTGATGGGCACGATTTCGTCTTTGAATTTTCCGGCGGCTTGCGCGGCGGCGGTGCGCTGCTGGCTTTGCAGGGCATATTCATCGCAGGCATCGCGGCTGATGTTGTAGCGTTCAGCCACAATCTCGGCGGTTTCGATCATGCTCATCCACAAGGCCGGCTTGACGGCAAGCAGATGTTCTTCGGTGAAATGGTTGAGGTTGATGCCGCCCATCTGGACCAGGGAAATGGATTCCACGCCCGCGCCGATCGCCACATCGGTGGCCTCGATCATGATCTGCTGCGCGGCGAAGGCGATGGCGTTAAGTCCGGAGGAACAATAGCGGTTGACGGTGATGCCCGCCGTGGTCACGGGGCAACCCGCCCAGATCAGACTTTCGCGGGCGATATTGTTGCCGGTGGCGCCTTCGGGCATGCCGCAGCCCATGATGACGTCTTCCACTTCGGAAGGCGCGATGCCGGCCCGGGCAATGGCGCTTTTGATCGCGTGTCCGCCCATCACCGCGCCATGGGTCTGGTTGAAGCTGCCGCGCAGGGATTTGGCCAGGCCGGTGCGAGCTGTGGAGATGATGACAGCCTCTTTCATGCTGTGATCCTTATTTTATGGTCGCTCCGGCTTTCGCCTGCGCTCCTGGTGTCTCTCATGGCGTATCCTTTGGCGGAAGGTGAGCGAACCTAAACCCAACACGGGGGCTGGGCAAAGTTTCTCAGCGCCGGACGGAGGCGGGGTAGCGCAAGGTCACAAGGATGGAAAGACCGAAGGCCAACACGCTGACAATGATGCCGATGTAACGCGGCTGGTCGGCGAAGGTTACGGCTGCGTCAGCCACAGCCATGGCGGCGAAGGCGGCCAGCCAGACCATGGAAATCACATAATTGACGCGCAGGAAGTCGCTGTCGCTCCAGCCGCTGCGTCCGGCATATTGCAGCGAGAAAGGCTTTCGCGCGGCGAGCGAAAACAGGATCACCACGGTCAGCGCCAGATCCACGATGGTGCGCAGCGCCGCCAGGCTGAGGCCGGGATCCACAAAGCCGCGCCACAGCGCCAGGCCGCCGAACAGGATCAGGCTGACGCCATCCAGGAGGCGCAAGCTGGGCTTTTCGACGAAATCGCGGATGGTGACGACAAAGGCGGCGGCGAAAGAAATCCACAGCGCCAGGTCGGCGGACAGGCTGGAGAGAAGGGCGAACAGGATGAAAGGCCCGAAGCCGAGCACCAGGTTCATGGCCCGCCCTTTGAAAAAAATCTTGGAAAAAAAGTCTTGGAAAAAGACCGTATGAAAAGAAAAAGCGGGGCGCGCCGTTCAGGGCGCGCCCCGCTGATCACATTTGGCTATTTCGCGGCGGCGGTGGCCGGTGCAGCCGCGGGCGCCGGATTCTTTTTCGCCTTCACAAAGTCCGTCCACAGGCGGGTGATGCGCGCCGTGGCCGGACCGCCGCCAGTAACCTGGCCGAAGCTGGCAATGGCGTCGTCATACTTGCCCTGCGCGGCCTGGGCCTGGCCCAGCACCATCGGGGCTTCCGACGTATCGGGATTGCCGCCCTTGGTCATGGCGGTCTTGGCCGCGGTTTCCGCTTCCGGATACATGCCGTAGCTGTAGAGCGCTTCGGCCAGCTTGGCGCTGTAGATGCCGTTCTGGGCGCCTTCCGCGGCAATCTGTTCCTGGATGGACTTCTTGTCGGCGTCGGCGCGCGGCGCGGGATCCGGATCGATCGTGCCGCCATGACCCTTGGCGTTCACCGCATCACCGAAGAAGGTCAAGTGGCTGGCGATGGCGCCGATCATGTCGGCGTCGGTCTTGGAGACCGGCGCATTGACCAGGAACAGCAGACGGCCAAGCCAGACCGCTTCCACGTCGCGGATGCCATCGGTGGTGATGGCGACGTCAATCAGCTGGGCCCAGTCGTTCGGGTCGTTATAGGCGGCCACGGTCTGTTCCAGCACCGCTTCGGCGCCGGCTTCGTCCTTCAGGCCGACATCGGCCGACATCAGGATTTGCAGGCTCTGGCGATCCGGCGTCTTGCCGGCCTTGGTGGCGGCATCGATCGCCTGCTGGGCATCTTTCTTGGCGTCAGCGAAATCGCCGGCGAAGTAATAGGCCTGGCCAATGGACGCCTGGGTGGCGGCATCCGGCGGCGGCGTCATGGCTTCCAGGCTCTTCGCGTATTTGACCGCACGGGTATAGTCCTTGCTCATCATGGCGAATTGCAAAGCCAACTTTGTGTTGGTGGGCTTGTCCTTTTCGTCCTGGGCCGGCGAATCCGCCGCGTCCATGGCAGCAGCAGCCGCGCCAGCCTGGTCGTTATTGTTATAGTCCACCGAGATGGCGACACGGTCGATCATGTAATTGTCAAAATCGGTTTTGGCGTCTTTCTTGGCTTGGGCAACGGCGGCGGCGGCGGCAACAAAGTCCTTCTTGCCGGCGGCCTTCTGCGCATCGCCCAGATCGGTGCCCACGCTGATGGACATGGTCGGCGCGGCGGATGCCGGGGTGGCGAGAAGCGCGGCCATGGCGGATCCAGCCAGAAGGGCGGCTCCCAACAGGACGCGGGTAGAGTTGGTCGTCATTTCAGCAATTCCTTTTTTTAAGGCGGCAGGCTTTGCCGCGCGGACAACACGCCCCTGGGCTTCCTAGTATGGGGTTGTTTGCAACTTTAATGTGGCGAAGCGCCGTTTCCAAGTGGAAGCATTTGCTGCAGTGCAGCATAGGTGGGAGCCAAACGGCGTAATATGTTGTTTACCACGGGGTGGCAGGTTGCATTAAGACCGGGAACTTCAAAACCGGGACCGGCCGTGGGATGCCAGCCGCATGACTAGTTCCATGAATTTGCAAAAGCTTTTCCGGCTGGACGGGCGCATCGCCTTTGTTTCGGCGGCGCGCGGCCATCTGGGCCAGGCCATGACCCGGGCCTTAGGCGAGGCCGGAGCGCATGTGATCGTCAATGGCCGCGACGATGCGGCGCTGGCTGATTATGAGCGCAATTTGCGATCCGAAGGCTTGTCGGTGGAGCGCGCCGCTTTTGACGCCACTGATTCTGCCGCCTTGAAAGCCTATTTCGCCGGTCGGACGCGGCTGGATATTCTGATCAACAATGCCGTCGCCATGACGGTGAAGCCTTTCGCCGCCCTGACGGAAGAGGATTTCGCCCGCACCTATGCCAGCAGCGTCACCGCCGCCTTTACCGCGGCGCGCGCCGCGCTGCCGGCGATGAAAGAGGCTGTGGCGGCGGCCGGCGAAGCCAGCGTGATCAACATCGCTTCGATGTACGCCGCAGTCGCCCCCGATTTTCGCATCTATGACGCGCCCGAAGGCCAGAGCCCTTTTCATTATGGGCCGGCCAAGGCGGGGCTGGTGCAACTGAGCCGTCATCTGGCCGCCGAGCTGGGGCCGCACAAGATTCGCGTCAATGCCTTGGTGCCCGGACCTTTCCCCAACCAGCCCGAAGCCAAATTCGGCGCGCGGCTGGGCGCGCGCACCATGCTGGGCCGGTTCGGCCAGCCGGCGGAAATTGGCGGGCCGCTTTTATTCCTGGCATCTCCCGCCTCCAGCTTCATCACCGGTTCAGCCTTGACGGTAGATGGTGGATGGACCGCTTGGTGAAGAACTTATGAGCTTTCTTTCGTCGTTCCGCATCGGCCAACAGGCGCTTTATCCCGAAGAGCTGCGCGAAAGGCTGGAAAGTTTTTCGCTGCTGGAAAATGTGGGCGAGCCGGCGCTGCGCCAGCTTCTGAGCGAAGCCAACTGGTTCGGCCTGCCCGGCGGCACGCTGGTGGAGCGCAATGGCGAAAATGATTCCGCCTTGTTTCTGGTGGTGACAGGGTGCCTGGGAATTTTCGTGCCCGATGCACAAGGCCAGCGGCGCATGGTGGCCCTGGCGCCGGCCGGCGAAACAGTGGGCGAGATGTCGCTGATCACCCGTTCCCGCGAACATTCCGCCCAGATCGTCGCCCTGCGCGATACCGAATTGCTGCGCATCGGCCCGCACGGCTTTGAGCAGCTGGTGGCGCGTTATCCGCGCGTGATGATGAATCTGATGCAGCAGATGTCCAAGCGCCTGCGCGACACCACGCGCGGCGGCGGCAACTCGGTCCGGCCCAAGACCTTTGCCATCGTGCCCTTGCAGCCGGGCCTGGAAAGCGCGCCGGTGGCGCACCGGCTGGCCGCGGCGCTGACCGAAATGGGCAGCCGCGCCGCGGTGCTGGATGTGGCCGCCAGCGACCAGACCGCCGAATGGTTCAACACCTTCGAAGCGGCGCATGACGTGGTGTTTTATCGCGGCGACATGCCCGACAGCAGCTGGACGCATCAATGTCTGCGCCAGGCTGACCGCATTTTCCTTCTGGCGCGGGCCGACCAGTCCTTGCCGCAAAGCCCTGTGGATTTGCCGGCGTTCAAGGAGCGCGCCAGCGGCTTGCCGGAATTGCTGCTGCTGCATCCCGGCGGCGCCAAAGCCGGATTGCCGGAGCATTTTTCCTTACGCAGCGGCTTGTTCGAATCTCATCATCATGTGCGGGCCGGAAACGGCGAAGATATCAGACGGCTGGCGCGGTTTATCGCCGGGCGCGCGGTGGGCCTGGTGCTGGCGGGTGGCGGGGCGCGCGGCTTTGCCCATATCGGCATCATCAAGGCGCTGAAGGAAGCGGGCGTTCCGCTGGATCATATCGGCGGCTCGTCGATGGGGGCGATCATCGCCGCGGGCCTGGCGCTGGAATGGGGCATGGAGGAAATCACCGAGCGGATGCGCGCGGTGTTCGTGACCCACAATCCGCTCAACGATTTCACATTTCCCTGGGTGGCGTTGGTGCGGGGCAAGCGCGCCAGCGTGATGCTGCAAAAGAATTTCGGCGATGTGCGGATCGAGGAATTGCCCATTCCCTATTTCTGCGTCTCCTCAGACCTGACCACAGGGCGCATCCACGAACATCGCGATGGGCTGTTGTGGCGGGCGCTGCGCGCCACCGTGGCGCTGCCGGGCATCCTGCCGCCGGTGACCCATCATGGCCATCTGCTGGTGGATGGCGGTGTGATGAACAATCTGCCGGTGGATGTGATGCGCCAGCATGCGATGGGCGCGGGCCCCATCATCGCCTGCGACGTCACCGGTGAAATCGATCTGCAGGCGCACGACGAACATTATGGCGAAAATCCCTGGTGGCTGGCCTGGAAGGGCCTGCGCGGCAATCCCAGCATCATTTCCATCCTGATGCGTTCGGGCACGGTGGGCTCCGAAGCCCAGCGCCGCGTGGTGCGCGAACAGGCCGACTACCTGATCGAGCCGCCCATGACCACGATCGGCCTGCGCGACTGGAAGAAATTCGATCAGGCGATCCAGGAAGGTTATGACGTGGCGCGCATGTCGATGGACAAGAATGGCGCGCCGCTGGCGACCATTGGCGCCGAAGGCCCGGCAACGGCCATCAGGCAGGGGCTAGTTTCGGCGTAATTTTTTTATATTGACTGTGTTGGGCTGTCGGACGGCTTGGCCGTGTGGTGCAGCAGGTCATATTCGCTGCCATCGGGTCCATCCAGGATCATGCTTTGCACATCCAGCTGGCCTTTGCGGGTTGCTGCGGTGACATGCAGCGCGCCGGCGCCTTTGTTGCCGGCCAGATCCACCACATAACTGCCGCCGGATGCGCCGCCCCATATAAAAGAGCGGGCGCTGCCTTCGACACCGGTGATATGGATGTTCGCGCCCAGCGCCATTTGCGCCATGCCGTCGTGGCGCACCAGTTCGGTCACCGCGCGCAGCACCGGATCGCGCCGGTAGCCTTCCATGAAAAACCAGCCGCCATAAAGTCCCGCCGCCACGAAAGGCAGGAAGATAAAAGCCAGGACGGCAAGGCAGCCCCACTGGCAGCCATGATGGGCGCGGGGCGGCGGGGCGGAGATTGTTGTCATGGCGGCAGACAATCACAGGCGTGGCGCAAGCGCAAAGTTCGACAGACGCCGGCGCCGGGATATAGCGTGCGGTGATGGAATATTCCGATGATCCGCTTGCTGCCGCCGAGGACCTGATTGCGCAAGGCCGGGCGCATGAGGCGGCGCGGGCCTTGCGCGCCCGGCTGGCCGAAGGACGGGGCGGGGCGTTGGCGCGCGCTGTGCTGGTCAAGGCGCTGCTGGCTTCGAATGATGTGGAAGGCGCGCTGGCCGAGGCGCGTGAGGCGGTTTCGCTCAATCCGCAATTGCCGCTTTGTCTGGTGAGCCTGGGCGAGGCGTTGCTGGCGGCGGAAAATCTGCCCGCCGCCATCGCCGAATTGCAGAGGGCGCTCAGGCTTGATCCGGATGATGCGGCGGCGCGCTGTCTGGTGGGCCGCGCCTGGACCGAAGCGGGCGAGGCGGACAAGGCGCTGGAGATTTTCCGCAGCCTTGATCCGGCGCTGCCGCAGGTGGCGGAATGGAAAGCGCGGGCGCAAGCGATCCTGACGGCGCCGCGGTCCGATCCGGGCTATGTGCGCCATCTCTTCGATCAATTCTCGGCGGATTACGACACGCGCATGCGCGCCGCCCTGGCTTATGCGGCGCCGGAAATCCTGGAGGCGCTGGCGGGCGTGGTTATGCCGGGGCAGGGCGATTTGCGGATTCTCGATCTGGGCTGCGGCACAGGCCTGGCCGGCGAAGTGTTCCGCTCCCGCGCCAAGGTGCTGGATGGGGTGGATCTGTCGCCCGCCATGATCGCGGCGGCAGGAGCCAAGAAGATTTATGACCATCTGGCGGTGGGCGATATCGAAACCGCGCTGAGCGAGGCGGGTCCTAAATACGATCTGATCCTGGCCGCCGATACGCTGGTTTATCTGGGCGATCTGGGACTGTTGCTGAAAGGCGTGCGCTGCCGGCTGGAACCGGATGGTTATTTCCTCTTCACCGTGGAAGCGGGAACCGAAGATTTTGCGCTGGGGCCCAAGCGGCGCTGGCGCCATGGCGAGGATTATTTGCGCCGGGCCGCGGCAAAGGCTGGATTTGCCGTGGCGGGTCTGGTCGCCGCATCGCCCCGCCAGGAAGCCCAGGCGCCGGTGGATGGGCTGGCGGTCGCCTTCATGGCGATTTAGTGCAGCGATTGCGGCGATTGTGCGTTGTTGTCGCTGTGAACCCCAATTCAGGCAGGCTCCCTTGGTATCCATAGACGCCGGCGTCCATTCATCCGCCCGCCAGCCCATTCTTAATGTCGAAATGACCATGCCGGGTATTGTCGGCCTGTTCTGCGCGACCCTGGCGTTCGGCACTTTGGTGTTGCACGGCTTTGATGGCACCGGTGTGCGGCTGGCCGGTGAAGTCACCTGGCGGCTGGCGGCTTTTGTCTTTTTCGCCGCCGCTGTCGCCGGGCCTGTCAGCCGTCTTCTTCCGCTGGAGGGGATGCGGCACCTGATGGCGCTGCGCCGCCAGCTGATCTGGAGTTTCTGCGTCAGCTATGGCGTGTTCCTGGCTTCCTTGCTTTTGCCCAATACCGCCGGTGGCGTTTCCCATGACGATGCCGCCACAGGCATGACCCTGTTTTCCATTTTCAGCGGCATGACTGCCGCCGTGATGGCCTATGCCGCCAGCCGCCAGGCCGTCGCGCTGGTGGGCGACAAGGCGCGCCGCGCGCTGCTCTCGGTTGCGGCGTCTTTCTTCTGGCTGACCTATGCTCTGACGGGTCTGGCCCATCTGTCGGGCCCGCATCGGCCTGACGCTTTTTACGGCACCAGCCTCAGCCTTATGCTGGTTGCCCTTTTGCTGCGCTTTGCCGACCGCTTTGTCGCAAAGCTTCGCGGAACCGAGGCGCTTCCCGCCCTCTGAACAAAATTCCGCCCCTTTTTCAGGGGTCGGAACCCAAGCCAAACCCTGCAAAACCGGGCTTGGCACGGGCGGGGCCGCTATGCTTCACTCCCGCCCGTTAAACAGGGGCGAACCCAAGGGAGTCGAACGTAACATGTTGAAGAAATTTGGATTGGCCGCCGTCCTTCTGGTGGCGGCTGGCATTGTGCCGGCTTTCGCGGATGACAGCTGCCAAGTCCCGCCGGTTCCGGCGGCGGTGGATGGCGCAACAGCCAGCCGTGATCAGGTTCTGGCCGCGCAGGCCGGGGTGAAGACCTATATGTCGGCCTCGGACACGTATCAGGCCTGCATCAACGACTATATCACCGCGCAGAATGCCCAGGCCGACAAGGACAAGAAGCCGCATGACGCGGCGATGATCCAGGCCGAAGGCGACAAGGTCACCACCAACCAGACCAACAAGCAGAAGGTCGGCGACGACTTCAATACCGCCGTGGGCGCCTACAAGAAGGCCCATCCGTAAGCGGTATCGCGTTCCTAAAAATCGAATCAGCCGCGTTGGCCCCTGAAAGGGCCGGCGCGGTTTTTTCGCACGAATCACCTATCATGTGGCCCATGAGCGAAGTTCGGGCCTTGCGCAAACCGCGCCCCGCCGGCGTATCGCGGGCGGCATCACGTTCCTCCATTCTGGCGGCGGCGCGCCGGGTCGCGGCCCGCGATGGCGCGCGCGATCTTTCCTTGCGCGCCGTGGCGGCAGAGGCGGGGTTCGCGCCCGCCGCGCTGTACGGTTATTTCCAGGGCAAGGATGAACTGCTTCTGGCCCTGGCGGCCGAAGATCTGTCGGGTTTGGCGCGCGCCATGCGCGATGCCGGCGGTTTGGCCGGCGCGGCCAGCGCGGCGTTGGCGCTGTTGGGCGATACCGAAACCTTTGCCGCGGCATCGGCGGCCTTGCCGCGCGAAGGCGGCAATGGCGATGCCGAACGGCTGTTCAACGGCCGCATGATCGCGGTGTTGCGCGCCTTGTCGGAAGCCGGCGGCCTTCCTTCGGAGAGCCGCGAAAACCAGTGCGATGTCGTGCTGCTGGCCGCGACGTTGTCGGGCCTGGCCATGCTGGCGCGGTCCGGGCGTCTGGCGGCTTTGGGCTTCAAGACCGAAGAAATTCTCGCCCGCCTCGACAACCGCTTTACGCGCTAGGGTTTATTTCCCCGTCGCACTGCGCACATCGAACCGCGCCGTCAGCGGCGGCGCACCCTGAAAGGAAAGCGTAACAGGCACCGTAGCGCCCAGTTTCAGCGCCGGCTTGGGATCCATGCACATCAGGTGATAGCTGCCGGGCTTGAATTCGAGCGCGCCGCCGCCGGGCACCGTCACCTGCGAAACATCCTGCATGCTGCTCATGCCGCCGGTATCGTCGCTTTTGTGCAGCATCAGCATGCCGCAGGCCGGCGTGTCGGCGCCGGTCAGCGTCACGTTCGACGCGCCGTTATTCTTCAGGGTGAAATAGCCGGCGGCGGGAAGCGTGCCGGGCAGAAGGCGAATCCAGCCGCCGCTGAGCGCGAGCGGCGAAGGCTTGCCGGGAGCCGAAGGCATCGCCATGCCGGGCATTGCGGCATCCGCGGCGATGGTGAGAAGCGGCGCGGGATTTTTCAGCGCATGGCCGTCGGCGGCAGGGAGCTGCGACCAGTCTTCGGTGCCTTTTTCACAAATCTGTTCCGCCGCAAAAGACAGCACGCCCGATTGGGGCGGCAAATGCATGCTGACGGCGAATTCGCCGGGCTTGTCGCCTGCGAGTTTGCCGCCTTTCCAGGTGACGGCGCTGATGCGCCCGCCGCTCTGCACCGTGGCGATGGTCCAGCCGGGTTGCGGCTGGGGCACGACATTGGAGACGGCGGCGGGAATGGCGACGGTGAGCGCGATGGTGGGCGAGCCGTCACAGCCATGCCCGACCTTGAAATGCGCCACATAATCAGCGCCGGGTGTGGCCGTTTTTTCGCCCAGCGAGACATGGGCGAGGGCCGGCAGCGGCGCCGAAGCGATGAGTGCGGCGAACAGGAGTTTATTGCGCATAGTGAATCTCCATCACAAAAGTCCGCTGCGGAAAAGGGTGATACAGGAAGTATTTGTCGTTGGTGATGTTGACCTGCATGGCTCTTTTTGTACCAAGCGAATTGATAGAATTGGCTTGGAAAGGA
>CAIXUE010000199.1 GCA_903922545.1 uncultured Alphaproteobacteria bacterium
GGAACAGGCCGTTGAAGGAACCGAACACGGTCGCCGTCCAGCCGGGCGCGATTTCGGCCTGGTATTTGAGAGTATAGTTCTGCGCCGCGCTGGAATTCAGCGTCAGGTAACCGCTGGTGTTGGTATCGTGGAAATTGACCATCAGGCGGTTGTTCAAACCCAGCAGGCTGAATTCGCCGGTCTGGTAGTTGCCGTTGAACACGCTGGTGCCCCAGCTGCCGACCGTGGCGTCCACTTCACCGCTGCTGTGCTCGGTCAGGACTTCCGAGAACATGTTGATCGAGCCGCCATAGGTGGACGGGCCCATGTTGCCGGCATTGCCGGGGCCGCGGTCGACATCGATGCTGCCGATGACCGCCGCGGGAAAATAGGACTGGGAATGGTGCGTCGGGCCGTTGGAATCGCCAAACGGGATGCCGTCGAAGGTCAGGCCGAAGCTGCCATCCTGCAGGCCGCGCAGGGTGTTCTTGACGCCATTGTCCGACAGGCCGGGACCGTTCAGGTCGCTGCCGGTCATGCTGGGCGCGATGGCCAGGATGGAGGTGAAGGTGCCGGTCGCGGCCACCGAATCCTGAATGAAGGACTTGTTGATGATGGTCTGCGGCTCCATCGTTTCCAGACGGGCTTTGGCGGGTGCGCTCTCCGGGTCGAAGGCGGTGCCGGTAACCACAATGGTTTCGATCCCGCCGGCGGCGTTGCCGTTGGTGATGACCTGCTGGGTATTGGCCGCAAGCTGCTGGGCGGCCGCAGGCGCGGCAAAGGCCGCCACCAGGGCCAGGGTGGCGGCGGACCTGCGCAGGCGGCTGGAAATCGCGGACATGAAAATAACCCCTAATGTTGACCAAGGGGGCAAAGCGGCAGCGGCGGCGAAAGCGCGGTTTTTCGCGTCCTTCCCCCTGGCCTGGCTGACGGAGATGCCCCGTTTACGGGACGGGTGTTCCCATGCGCGTTTGACGTTGCGGTGACGGTCGCTATACGAAACGTCAACCTGGCCGCGACATCGCGTCCGCCGCACCGGAGTGCTTGCTTTGCGGGCAAGTCTGCTGGGAAGATGCCTCCGGATTGCCGGAAAGATGACAGTGTCGTGAAACTGTTGCTGGTCGAAGACGATGCGCAAACGGCGGACCATATCGTCCATGCCCTGACCGGCCATGGCCATGTGGTGGAAACTGCGCACGATGGCGCGCAAGGGCTGGCGCAAGCCCGCGCCGGCGACCATGCCGCGCTGATCGTGGACCGCATGCTGCCGCAGATGGACGGGCTGAGCCTGGTCCGGCATCTGCGCGCCGAGGGCCGCCAGACGCCGGTGCTGATGCTGACCACCATGAGCGGATTGAACGATCGCGTCGAAGGCCTGGAAGGCGGCGCCGACGATTATCTGGTCAAGCCCTTTGCCTTCGTCGAACTTCTGGCGCGGGTCCATGCCATCACCCGCCGCAACGAGGCGCAGGAGACCACCAGGCTGCGGCTGGCGGACCTGGAGATGGACCTGATTCGCCGCACCGTGACACGCGACGCCCGGACCATCGAATTGCAGCCGCAGGAATTCCGCCTGCTGGAATACCTGCTGCGCAACGCCGGCAAGGTGGTGACGCGCGCCATGTTGCTGGAAAATGTGTGGGATCTGCATTTCGATCCGCGCACCAACATCGTGGAAACCCATATCAGCCGGCTGCGCGCCAAGATCGAGCGCGGCTTCGCGCGCGAGTTGATCCA
>CAIXUE010000200.1 GCA_903922545.1 uncultured Alphaproteobacteria bacterium
CCGCGCCATTCAGGAAAATTGCGCAGAAGACCAGTAAAGCCGAATTTGGGATGGCCAGTGGCGTCGAACAGACCCCAATAGGCGCCCACCGCGCCCTCGCCCGAATTCTTCCAGGGCTGGTCATACGCCTCAAGCAGGTAATAGTCCCAGCCCTTGTCCATCGCCAGTTGGACAAAGCCGCGAATGAAATAGGCTTCGTTGGCGACAGACGCTTCGGCCCGGCCGCGGGTGCGGCCATCGGAAGGCCAGCCCGCCTCGCCCACCACAATCGGCTTGCCGGGGAACGCCTGCTGCACGTCATTGTACCAGTTGACGGTGCCGCGCAGCGCGCTGTGAATATCGGCGTTCTCCCAATAGGGCAAAAGATGCACGAAAATCACATCCACATTCGCCGCGATCTCGGGATAGAGCAGCCAGGTTGACCAGGGTTCGGCGGTGGTGACCTTTATGCGCTGGGGCAAGGCATCGCGCACCCGTTTGAGATAGCCGTTGAGCTGGGCTGAACTGAGATCGCCGCGCTCCATCGATTCATTGCCAACCACCACCCGGTCAATGACGCGGCGGTCGGCCAGCGCGGTGCGGATGCCCAGTTCCATTTCGGCGTCGTTCTTGACCAGATCGGGGCCAAGCCAGATGCCCAGCGACACTGTCATGCCATAGCGGCGCGCCACTTCCGGCACCTTGTCCATGCCGCCGGCCACCGTATAGGTGCGGATATGACCGGTGATCTGGGAAAGCTGGGCCAGGTCGTGGTCGATCTGTTCGGGCGTGACGTTCTTCTGGGAGTTCTCGGTGAACAGATGGCTGGGCGTATAGGCGATGCCGCGCACCTGTCCGTCCCAGTCCGGCGCTACCATGGTATAATCGCGGCTGGCCCAGAACAGCACGCTGGCGGACAGCGTCATCGCCAGTGCGAACATGATCCGGTAATGGCCGCGCCGGGTGCGGCCCGGGTGGCGCAGCCACGTAAAAAGAGCCTGCATTCGCGTGTTACTGCTGGTTGGCTTCGGGATCGTGAGGGTCGGGGATATAATCTTTATCGCCGGGCCTGGGCGCAGGCTTGGTGCTGATCAGTTGAATGTCGAAGATCAGCACCTGGCCGGGCGGAATCAATCCATCGCCCTTGCTTTGATTGCCATAGCCAAGATTGGCCGGGATCACCAGCTGCCAGTGATCGCCTTCGCGCATCAGCGTGAGCGCTTCGATCCAGCCTGGAATAACAGAGTCCACCTTGAAGGGGGCGGGCAGGCCCGGCGAGGTGCCGTCGAACACCGTGCCGTTGATCAGCGTGCCGGTGTAATAGACCCTCACCGTGTCGGTGACATAGGGGCGCCGACCGAAACCGTTTTGCAGGATTTTGAATTGCAGGCCATCGGGGCGGACGATCACGCCGGGCTTTTTGGCATTGGCCGCCAGATAAGCCGCGTTGGCGTCCGGGCTGAGCGCATCATCGGCGGCGCGGGCGCTTAAAGTCAGAGCGGGGACCACCATCAGAAACACAGCAACAACAGCCGCGATACGCCGCATGATCGTCTCTCTCCTGAAAGCGGGATTATACCGCGCTGCACCCAAAGGGCCTAGGCCCGGCGTCAGGGAACCCCGTCATTTTGTCTTATTTTGGTTGGTCAGACGTATTTGACGACCAGATTGGTCAGGACCGCCAGGCCGAAAATCATCACCAGGGCCCCGGATATGCGGTTGATCAGCCTGAGCAACCCCGAATCGATCCGGGCATGGAAAAGGCCGATAATGCTGGTCAGGCACAGCCACCAGCCGGTGGAACCGGCCACCACCCCCGCCACCACAAAGCCGGCGTCGCTATAGCTTCCCGCGCCGCCGGCAAGGCCCCCAAGGCCTGCGAACATGGCGGTAAAGGCCAAAAGGGTCGCGGGGTTGGTGATGGTCAGAACGAAGGTCGAGGCGATGGCGCCCACCAGGGTCGAACCGCCCAGCTTGACCGGATCGTCTTCCAGCCGCGGCATGGTCGAGGCGCGAAAGGCGCGATAGCCGAAAAACACCAGCAGCGCCCCGCCAACCAGTTCGATGACGGTGGAATAGCCTTCGATCATGTCGGCCACCCAGGTCAGGCCCAGGCCCGTAATGGCCGCGAAGACACCATCACCCAGCGCCGCTCCCAGCCCGGAAACAAAGCCGTTGAGAGAGCCGAACGCGAAAGTACGGCGGACGCAAATCAGATTGACCGGGCCGATGGGAACAGCCGCGATCAGGCCCATCACGAAGCCGGAGAAAATGAGCAGCAGATAATGCATCAGGCGGGCTGAAGCGTTTCGACAAAGCGCAAGGGTGCGCCCTGCGAAGGCATGGTCAGCGCAAAATCGCGCATTACGAAGCGGCCCCGCAAAACAGCGGCCACGGCCCAGCCCTTGGTCTTCATGCCGTCAAACGGCGTCCAGCCGCAGCGCGACGCGATCCAGCTATTTTCAATGGTGCGGGTGTGGGCCATGTCCACAATGGTGAAATCGGCATCCCAGCCACGGGCAATGCGCCCCTTGCCGGCAATACCGAAAATGCGCTGCGGGCCATGCGCGGTCAAATCCACGAACCGCTCAAGCGACATGTTGCCCTTGTTGACGTGATCCAGCAGCAGCGTGACCAGGGTCTGCACGCCCGGCATGCCGGACGGCGTGGCGGGATAGACCTTGTCTTTTTCCTCGCGCGTGTGGGGTGCGTGATCGGAGCCGATCACGTCGATCACGCCATCACGGATGGCGGCCCAAAGCGCCTGGCGATGGCTTTCATCGCGGATGGGCGGGTTCATCTGGGCGTAAGCGCCCAGCCGCTCGTAACATTCCGGCGCACTGAGGGTCAGGTGCTGCGGCGTGGTTTCTGCGGTGGCGAATTCCTTGGCCGCTGCCAGAAGCGGAATTTCATCGCCGGTGGTGACATGCAGCACATGCAGGCGGCGGCCGGCTTTTTTCGCCAGGCCCAAAACCCGTTCGGTGGAGGCACGGGCGGTTTCGGCATCGCGCCAGATGGGATGGGTGGTGGGCTTGCCGGTTTCGGCAAAATGCTTGCGCGAGATCAGCCGGTCTTCATCTTCGGAATGGACCGAAACGCGGCGGTTGCCGGATTTGAGGGCGGCAAAAATATCTTCCGGCTTGCTCAGAAGCAGCGTGCCGGTGGAAGAGCCCAGGAACGCCTTGATGCCGCAAACGCCCGGAAGCCGTTCCAGGGTCGCCAGCTCGGCGATATTGGC
>CAIXUE010000201.1 GCA_903922545.1 uncultured Alphaproteobacteria bacterium
CGACAATTACCTCAAACGCTACATCCCCATCTTCCAGCCGCTGGAAGTGCAGATGATGATGGCCGCCTTCACCAATATGGAGACGGTGCATATCGACGCTTACGCGCTTCTGCTGAAGACGCTGGGCATGCCCCAGACCGAATTTGAAGCCTTCCGCGACTATGACGAGATGAAGGCCAAGGCGGATTACATGCATACCTTCGGGGTGGGCACTGTGTCCGATGTCGCCCGCACCCTGGCCATGTTCGGCGCCTTCACCGAAGGCATGTCGCTGTTCGCCAGCTTTGCGATGCTGCTGAACTTCCCGCGCCACAACAAGATGAACGGCATGGGCCAGATCGTATCCTGGTCGGTGCGTGACGAAAGCCTGCACTGCGAAGGCATCACCAAGCTTTATCACGCCTGGAACGACGAGACCGGGGCGGTGACCAAGGCGGTGCGCGACGATATTATCGACGTCGCCAAGACCATGGTCGGGCTGGAAGAAGGCTTTGTCGATCTGGCCTTCGGCCTGGGCGATGTGCAGGGCATGAAGCCCGCCGATATCAAAGCTTACGTCCGCTATATCGCCGACTGGCGGCTGACCCAGCTGAAGCTGGCGCCGGTGTTCGGCAATTTTGAGGAAACCGAAAGCGGTTACAAACAGGTCAAGGCCCATCCCTTGCCCTGGCTGGTGGAAATCCTCAACGGGGTTGAGCACGCCAACTTCTTTGAACAGCGCGCCACCGAATATTCCAAGGGCGCGACCAGCGGTTCCTGGGATGGCAATGAAGGCGTCTGGTCGCAATTCGACAAGCGCAACAAGGTCGCGGCGGAATAAGCTTATTCCGGCGTACTCACGTCATTGCCGCTATAGGTGATGGCCGCCGGCTGGAATTTCCAGCCGCGCAGCAATTTCAGCACCGTTTCCAGCGCGTCTTTCACCGTGCCGCGCTTGATCGCGTCCAGCATCTCCCCGGTGTTCAATAGTGCTGTGGCCGCCTGATAGCCGCGCGGGCCGGGCAGGGACAAGAACAGGGGAATGGAATTCATGATTCCCGTCACCACGAATTCCTGAAACCATTTCTCGCGGATGATCCTGTTGGGATTGCCAACCAGCATCAGCCCGATGCCGCTGGTGATTTCGAAATGCTCCGGAATGCCTTCGGTTTCGACCTGTGCCAGCACGCCGGATTTATCAGGCCGCCAGCTTTCATCGAAAATATCGACCGTCCGCCAGGCGCAGAAAAAGCCGCGGCACACTTCAGGGCGGGTTTCATAAATCGCGCAGCCGCCCCCCGCGCAATGTTTGCAGGCCGCGCCCGAGACTTTCTGGATATCGGGTTTGTTGATGTTGGGCGCGACGCAGCAGACCGTGCAGCTGCCACATTCCCGTCCAGGCACCAATGTCATTCCATCCCACATAGGTCCTCACGTAACTTCGCGCGAAATGCCTTGTCGGTCTTCAGCACATATTCGCGCTTCATCGCATTTTTGCGGGTGCGGTGCTTTTCGGCATAGAGCAAAATCCATTTTCGGGCGCGGGTGGATTTGGCGCCGCGCTTGCCAAGGCCATTGTGTTCGGCCAGGCGGCGGTCGAGATCCATGGTCCAGCCGACATAGGTGAGGGGCCGGCCGGTGAATGTACCGATCACATAAACATAAGCCGCCATAAGGACTTGATCCCTATTTCCGGGGGTTTTGGCAAGGGGGTTGCGCGGTCTCGAGGGATGGCCTATATGCTTGCTCAAGCAAGTATTGTTGGGGCAAATATTGTTATGAGACCCTATTACCGGCCGGGCAATTACTCGATGCGCCGTTCTGTGGGCTATCTGATGCGCATGTCGGTCAACCGCGTGCTGCCGCAGATGGAGGCGTTGTTCGAGGACCAGGAACTGACCTTCTCGCAATGGACCACGCTGGTGGCCCTGCATGACGGCCATATCACCACGGCCGGGGATCTGGCCCACAATATCTGCCACGACGCCGGTTCGTTGACCCGGCTGATCGACCAGATGGAAAAGCGCGGGCTGGTCACCCGTCAGCGCAGCGAAAGCGACCGGCGCAGCGTCAAGCTGGCGCTGACTCCGCGCGGCCGTGATCTGGTGGAAGCCCTGGCGCCCCGGGTGATGGATTTCTGGAACAGGATGTTGTCCGGTTTTAGCCATGCTGAAATCGACACGCTGATCGGCCTTCTGACCCGGCTGACAATCGCCGCCGAGGGCGATAAACGCGGTTCCTCCAAACTGCATATTTCCGCCGAACCGATTTTAAAAGCAAAAAAGAAAGCATCATGAAGAAAGCCATTTCATTGTTGCCCATGCTGCTTCTGACGGCGTGTGTGGCGACGCCGCCCACCGACCCGCAGGTCAAGGAAATCGCGCCGGAGACGCTGGGTCTTGGGCCGACGGCCGCGCCGCAATTTCCCGACGAATGGTGGAAAAGCTTCAATGATCCGCAAGTGGACCGGCTGGCCGCTTTGCTGGTGGAAAAAAATCCCACCCTGACCGCCGCCATCGCGCGCATCCGCAGCGCTGAGGCGCAGGCCTCGGTGGCGGGCGCCAACAACCTGCCGCAGGCCAATCTGGATGCGCAGGAGCAGCGTGATCTTTTCTCCAACGACTATTATATTCCGCCGCCTTATGCCGGCACCTATCGCTGGTTTGGCCAGACCGAAGCCAACCTGACCTGGAATCTGGATTTCTGGGGCAAGCAGGCGGCGCTGATTTCGCAGGCCAAGGACAGCAGCAATGCCGCCCTGATGGATGCGCAGGGCGCGCGCCTGGCGCTGTCGGGCGCCTTCGCCCAGACCTATATCAACCTGTACCTGGCCTATGTGGATGGCGATATCGCCGACGCCACCATCAAGGAGCGCCAGGAAATCCTGGATCTGACCCAGAACCGTTTCAACGCCGGGCTGGAGAATGCTTCTTCGGTGGAACAGGCCAAGGCGCTTCTGGCGCTGGCGCGGGTGGATCAGCGCCGTGTCGCCGCCCAGCGCGATCTGGATGTGCATGCCATCGCGGCTTTGGCGGGCGAGGGCGCGGCGCTTTATTCCACTATTGTGCGGCCCACACCCAATCTGGATGCGGCGCTGCCGCTGCCTGATGCCTTGCCTGCCGATCTGATCAGCCGCCGCCCGGACATTCTGGCGGCGCGAGCGCGGGTGGATGCGGCGGCCAAGGGGCGCGAAGCCGCGCATGCCGATTTTTATCCCGACATAAACCTGTCGGCCTTTGCCGGTTTCCAGGCGATCGGGCTTTCCAATCTCTTCACCGGCGGGGCCTTTACCTATGGCGCGGGACCGGCGGTGCATTTGCCGATTTTCGATGCCGGAAAGATCCGCGCCCAATATGCCGGCGCGACGGCGGGGCTGGATGTGGCGGTGGCCGATTACAATGGCGCGGTGGTGGGTGCGATCAAGCAGGCCGCCGATGCCATGACGCAAGTCAAAAGCCTGACCGAGGAACGCGCCGATCAGCAAGCGGCTTTGGACAGCGCCACCCGCGCGTTTTCCCTGGCCGAGACACGCTACAAGGACGGGCTTTCCGACCAGCTTCCCATGCTGACGGCGGAAGCCACGCTTCTGTCCGCCCGCCAGCAGATGGCGGCGCTGGTGGCGCAAACCGCGACCGAGCGCGTGACGCTGCTGCTTTCCGTCGGCGGCGGGTTCAACCCGAACACGAATAACAACACGAATATTGCGAAACAGGATTGATGCCATGAGCGATGCCGCCAAACCCGCCAACAACAATAATCGCCGCCTGGGCTTTGTGATCCTGGGGATCGTGCTTCTGCTGGGCGCCGTGGGATACGGGCTTTACTGGTTCCTGGATGCGCGCTTTTACCAAAGCACCGATGACGCCTATGTCGCCGGCAATGTGGTGGCGGTGACCAGCCGCGAAAACGCCACCGTGCAGGCGCTGCATGTCGATAACACCCAGACCGTGAAACAGGGCCAGCTTCTGATTGAGATGGACCCCGCCGTCGCCAATGTGAACATGACCGCCGCCGAAGCCAATCTGGCGCGGGTGGTGCGTAGCGTGAAAGGCGAATTTTCCGGCGCCGATACCTACCGTGCCCAGATCGCGCAGGCCCAGGTGAAACTGGATCAGGCGCAAAGCGATTTGAAACGCCGCCAAGCGGCTTCGGCCACCGGGGCTGTGTCGGGCGAAGAGCTGGCCCATGCTTCCGATGCGGTGGCCGCCGCCACGGCTGAGGTCAATTCCGCCAAAAGCGGGCTCGATCATGCCTTGTCGCAGATCGAGAATACGCATGTTTCGGACAATCCCGATGTGCTGTCGGCCGAAGCGCAGTTGCGCAATGCCGCCATTGCGCTTGGCCATATGCGGCTGGTGGCGCCGGTCGATGGCGTGATCGCCCAGCGCACCGTGCAGGTTGGCCAGCAGGTGGCCGCCGGCACGCCGCTGATGGCGGTGGTGCCGCTGTCCAATGTCTGGATCGACGCCAATTTCAAGGAAGTGCAGCTTGCCGATATGCGCGTCGGCCAGCCGGTGACGATCAATGCCGATGTCTATGGCGGCGGCGTCACTTACCATGGCCATATTGAAGGGTTGGGCGCGGGTTCGGGCAGCGCCTTTGCCCTGCTGCCGCCCCAGAATGCTTCCGGCAACTGGATCAAGATTGTGCAGCGCGTGCCGGTGCGTATTGCGCTGGATCCCAAGGAACTGGCGGACCATCCTTTGCGGGTTGGCCTGTCGGTGTCGGTCAGCGCCGATGTGCGTGACACATCGGGCCCGCTGGTGACCTCCAGCATGAGCGGCGGCACCATGACCGCCGACACCGGCGAGAACAATGACGCCGCCACCAATGCCCTGATCGCCAAAATCCTGGCCGATAATGGCGCGGGCCAGGAAGCTGCCCGCAAATGAGCCAGCCTGGCGCCCAAGCGGCTTCACCGCCGCCAATGCAAGGCAGTGCGCTGGCATTGACGGCGCTGGCGCTGGCGCTTGGCACATTTATGCAGGTGCTGGATTCCACCATCGCCAACGTGTCGCTGCCCACCATCGCGGGCAATCTGGGCGTCAGCCCCGACCAGGGCACCTGGGTGATCACGGCCTTTGCGGTATCCAACGGCATCGGCGTGCCTTTGACCGGTTGGTTGATGGGCCGTTATGGCGTGGTGCGGACCTTTGTGTTTTCGGTGCTGGCTTTCACGGTCGCGTCGTTCCTGTGCGGCGTCGCCTGGAGCCTTCCGTCGTTGATTTTCTTCCGCGTGCTGCAGGGCGGCGTGTCGGGGCCAATGATTCCCGGCTCCCAGGCTTTGCTGATTTCGATTTTCCCGGCGCAAAAGCGCGCCACCGCGCTGGGCATCTGGTCCATCACCACTCTGGTGGCGCCGATCTGCGGGCCGATCCTGGGCGGTTATATTTCCGACAACTACCATTGGGGCTGGATTTTCCTGATCAACCTGCCTGTAGGGCTGTTCGTCAGCTTTTTGTGCTGGCGGGCGCTGAAGACCCGCGAGACCCCGACCCGCAAGCTGCCCATCGATATGGTGGGGCTGGGGCTTCTGGTGGTCTGGGTGGGCGCGCTGCAGACCATGCTGGACCAGGGCAAGGATCTGGACTGGTTCCAATCCACCGAGATTGTTGTGTTGGCGCTGACCACCGGCATTTTCTTTGTCGCCTTCCTGATCTGGGAGCTGACGGAAAAATATCCCATCGTGGATCTGAGCCTGTTCAAGAGCCGCAATTTCACCTTGGGCACGCTGGCTTTCTGTTTGGGCTATGCCGTGTTTTTCGCCTGCAATCTTCTGATGCCGCTCTGGCTGCAGACCCAGATTGGCTATACCGCCACCTGGGCGGGGCTGGTGGCGGCGCCGACCGGGGCCATCGCGGTGTTGCTGACGCCTTTCACGGCTCGGATGATGTCGCGGGTGGATGCGCGCATCATCGCCACCATCGCCTTCCTGGCGTTCGGCGCGTCCTATCTGCTGCGCGCCGGCTTCACCGCCGATTCCGATTTCTTCCATTTCGTGCTGCCGCTTCTGGTGCAGGGCATCGGCATGGCGACCTTCTTCCTGGCCATGATCACCATCCTGCTGGATGGGATACCGCCGCACCGGATTCCGTCCGCCTCCGGCGTCAGCAATTTCGCCCGCATCGTGGCGGGCGGGTTTGCCGCTTCCATCGTCACCACCGTATGGGACCGGCGCGAGGCTCTGCACCAGAGCCGGCTGGCCGACCAGACCACCATCTTCAGCCCCTTGCTGCGCGGCGCGGTGAACAACCTGCATCACTTCGGATTGCCCGATCTGGGGGCGCAGGCGGTGATTGCCCGCACCATAACGGGGCAGGCGTATCTGCTGGCAGCCGATGATGTGTTTTGGGCTTCGGGCTGGATCTGCATCGCCCTGATCGCCATGGTCTGGATGTGCCGCAAGGCGAAATCGGGCGGAGGCGCACCTGTCGCAGCCGATTGATCGGCTGCGACAGTTATTTTTTGGTCGCGCGGCCTAGCGGAAAACCGCTTCGCACTTTTCCGGGCCG
>CAIXUE010000202.1 GCA_903922545.1 uncultured Alphaproteobacteria bacterium
CACGGCGATCTTGTCGCCCTGGATCTGGATTTCGCCCTTCGCCACCGGCTTGTCATTGGCCAGGATGGTCACAGGGTCATCCTGGTGGGTATCCAGCTCGATCACGGCGCCGCGCCCCATGCGCAGCAGCTGGTGCATCGGGATCACCGAACGGCCCAGGACCACCGAAATCTCGACTTTCACATTATCCAGATTGGAAGCCATGCCGCCCGCCCTTACATTGAGGATTGCGTGAAGGGTGCCCGATCATGGTTTCGGAAAGCTTAATTTCGACCAAACCCCGGCTGGACTGGCGGATTTCGGATGGGCTGGTGCCCTATCCCCAGGCCCTGGCCGCCATGGAGGCGCGCGCCGACGCCATCGCCGCCGGCACGGCCGATGAACAGGTCTGGCTGCTGGAGCATCCGCCCGTTTATACCGCCGGCACCAGCGCCCGCGACGAAGACCTGATCGATGCGCGCTTTCCGGTCTATCGCACCGGGCGCGGCGGCCAGTTCACCTATCACGGGCCCGGCCAGCGCATCGGCTATGTGATGCTGAACCTGAAACAGAGAAAGCCTGATGTGCGGGCCTATGTGCATGACCTGGAGCAATGGCTGATCGACACGCTGGCGCTGCTGGGCGTCAAGGGCGAGCGGCGCGAAGGCCGGGTGGGAATCTGGGTGGCGCGCAGCGCCACCTCCACAATGAATGCGCGCGAAGACAAGGTCGCCGCGCTGGGCGTGCGTATCCGCCACTGGGTGAGTTTTCACGGCGTGGCGCTGAATGTCGAACCCGATCTTAGCCATTTTGGCGGCATTGTGCCGTGCGGCGTGCGCGGGCATGGCGTGACCAGCCTGGCCGAGCTTGGCATCGTCGCCAGCATGGCGGACGTGGATGTCGCCCTGAAACAGTCGTTCGGGAAAATCTTCGCCTGAGGCTTTGTTCGTCTAAGCCTTGGGGCAGACGGATTTGGAAATCAGTTCCATCACGCCCGGCTTGTTGAAATCGAAAGTCTGAAAACTTTCGGCGGCGGCGTGCATGCTGCCATCAACGGCCTGATGCGTGTCTTCATAGCCGTTATGGCCGCACAGGATCATTTCACTGCGCATCTGGCCGGAATTGCCGGATTCGCCGGGATTGGTGGTGCGCCGCATAAAAGCGACCATCACCGAAACCGTGTTGGCTTTCTTGTCGGTGGCGCTGACCGAATAAAAAACCGTGGGCGCGGCGGCGCCAACCGGCACCCATTTGAAACCGGGCTGGGCGGCGGCGGGAAGCGCCAAGGCAAAAATCGGGGCGAGAAGCAGCGCAAGGCTGACAAGACGGGTTTTCATGGTTCAATTCTGCCCGATTTTACCCCAGCGCCGCAATCTCAGCCGCCGACAATTTCAAGCTGGCGCCCCGGATAAGGGACTGGAGCTGGTCGAGATTGGTGGCGCTGGCGATAGGCGCGACCACGGAAGGCCGATCGCGGAGCCAGGCAATTGCCACTTCCGCCATGGCCGCGCCGCGCGCCTTTGCGACGTTTTCCAGCCGGTCCAGCAAGGCGAGATTTTCGTCGTTCAGGTAATGCAGCACACGCCCTGCCCGCGCCTTTCCTTCCGCATCGGCCTTGTTGCGATATTTGCCGCTGAGAAAACCCGCCGCCAGGGAATAAAAGGGAATGACGCCGATTTCCTGTTCGACGCACAAGGGCTGCAGCGATTTTTCGAAATCCCGCTCCACAAGATTGTAAAGCGGCTGCAGCGTCTGATAGCGGGGAAAACCGCCTTCCTCCGCGATTTTTTCGGCGGCGGCCAGGCGCTCCGCCTCGAAATTGGAGGCGCCGATGGCGCGCACCTTGCCCGCTTTCACCAGCTTGCCAAAAGCTTCCAGGGTTTCGTCCTGCGGGGTTTCCAATTCGTCGCGATGGCTTTGATAAAGATCGATGTAATCAGTCTTCAGCCGCTTGAGCGAGCCTTCGCAGGCGGCGATGATATTGGCCGCCTTGAGCCCGGGCATTTTCGGCCACATGCCGACCTTGGTGGCGATGGTCAGCTTGTCGCGGTTCCCGCGCGAAGCCAGCCAATTGCCGATCACGCTTTCGCTTTCGCCGCCGTCATGGTCTGGCACCCAGATCGAATAGACATCGGCGGTATCGACAAAGCCAAAACCCGCCGCGACAAAGGCATCGAGGATGGTGAAAGACATTTTCTCGTCCGCCGTCCAGCCAAAGACATTTCCGCCCAGGCAGAGCGGCGCCACGTCGATGCCGGAAAGGCCTAGCTTGCGCTTTTCCATGGCTTAGAGATTTTCCTTGCGCTGAAAACCCTTTTCCGCCGGCGGCTCGCTGTTGTGCAGATCCACCGCCGTGACGCGGGCGCCGCGCGGACCTTGCGTGGCGGCGGAGACGAAATTTTCCACTGCCTTGGTGGAACCTGACACCAGCGCTTCGACCGCGCCATCGGCGCGGTTGCGCACCCAGCCATCCAGCTTGTTGATCTGGGCAGACATCATCAGAAAATCGCGAAAACCCACGCCCTGGACAAAGCCTTCGACGCGAACAATCAACGAGGTGATGTCTTCTTCGGCCATGTCAATTCCTGATGATTTGGGACGCGAAACTTAGGGGGTTGCGGCGGCGGCGTAAACCGCTGTAACCCGGGATCATGGAGAACATCCCTTACATCTCCCGGATAGTGGTTTCACGCACCCTGGCCCTGGCGGTTTTCCGGGTGCATATCGAGAACGGATTTTCGGTCGCACTGGGTGTTGGACTGACCGGAATCGCGGTTGGCGGCGTGGGCGGCTTCACCGCCGCGGTGGCGGCAGGCACCGGCGCGATGGTGGTGTCGCTGTCAGACCATCCCGATCCGCTGCATCAGAAGCCATGGATTTTGGCTTTCGCCCTCGCCCTGACGATTGGCTTTACCGCGCTGGCGTCTTTCGCGGGGCTTTATCCGCCGGCCTTCATTGCCGCGACGGCCTTCACCGGTTTGTTTACCGGGCTGGTATCCGCGTACGGCAAGCGCGCCCTCAGCCTTTCCATGACGGCGGTGCTGGCATTCGTTTTCGCCATGGGCCAGCATTTCACCAATGCCGCGGACGCCAGCGCACATCTGGTATGGATCGCGTTGGGCGCCGCGCTGTACGCGGTTTATGCGGGGCTGGCGGCCTGGCTGTTCGATGACCGGGTGCGCCGGCTGTTGCTGGCCGAAGCCATGCGCGGCTTTGCCGGATACCTGCGCGCCAAGGCCGCGCTCTACAATCCCGATACCGAAAACGGCGCGGCTTTTGACGCCCTGATTGATGCCCATGCCGCGCTGGTGGAACGGTTGCAGGCGGCGCGCGACGCCCTGTTCGCCCGGCGCAGCAGCAAGCTGCAACGCAAGCGCATCGACACGCTGATCGCCCTGCTGGATGTTTTTGAAACCATGCTGGCGGGCGATGCCGATCTGGAATTGCTGCGCCGTTCAAACCACCGCGACATCAAATGGCGCATCAATGCCGCGATCCTGAAAGCGGCCGATGAAGTGGAGGGCCTGTCGCTGGCGCTGCGAAGCCGTTATGCCCATGTGCCGGCGCATGTTCATACCGGGGATTACGCCGCCCTGATCGCCGCCGTGCGGGAGGCGCATGAAACAGCGCCGGAAAATCCCGCCATGGATCACGGCTTTGCTGTGACCGCGGCCAAGCTGCAACTGGCGGACAGTTACATCGCGGCGCTGGCCGCCACGCTGGACCGCGCCACGCCGCCATCCAAACTTGCCATGGAGCTGGACCTCAATGCCTTTCGCGCGCCGGTGCCGCACGGGCTGGAATTGTTTTTGAGCCAGCTGGACCTGAAAGCGCCGGCCATGCGCTATGCCATTCGCCTGACCCTGGCGATGACAGCGGGGCTGGGATTGACGCTGGTCTTTCCCCGCTTCGCCCATGCCAACTGGATCCTTCTCACCACCGCGCTGATCATGCGCGCCAATTACAGCGTCACCAGCCAGCGGCGCTGGGACCGCATCACCGGCACGCTGATCGGCTGTGCTGTTGCCGTGGCTATGATTTATCTTTTTCCGGACGCAATCTTGCTCACGGCCATCGTGCTGGCGGTGGGCATCAGCCATGCCTATGTCGGCGTGCGTTATCGTATCACGGCCATTTTTGCCTCGGTGTCGGCGCTGTTACTGCTGCATTTTTCCGCGCCCAGCGATCATCCGCAGTTTCTGGAACGGATCATTGATACCTTGATCGGCGCGGGGCTGAGCTGGGCGTTCAGCTTCCTGCTGCCTTATTGGGAAACCGATACCCTGCCCGCAATTGTGCGCGGGCTTTTGTCGGCCGATGCCGGCTTTGCCGATGCGGCGCTGCGCCTTTCCAGCCCTCGCCAGACATACCGGCTGGCGCGCAAGAGCGCGCTGGACGCAGTGGCGCAGCTTTCCGGCGCCATCAGGCGGCTTGCGGCGGAGCCCAATCTTAACCGCCGGGCGCTGGTGGCGCTGAACGCGCTCCTGGGCGCCAATTATCTGCTGGCGTCCGATCTGGCGTCGCTGCCGATCCTGGTGAGATTGCGTGGCGCGGATCTGGACCAGAGCGCCGAGGAAAAGATTGCGGCGACACGCGGCCGGGTGATCGCGCTTTTGTCATCTGATGCGCCCCCGGCGGACGAAGCGCACATCACACCAATGGAAATAAGCGATGGCTCCGCGATGATGCTGTTAATGCGCCGCCTCAGCCATATCGAACATACTGCTGCGCGAGTGGCACGGCTGGCGGCGAAGCCTGCAATTGAAAGCGAAACTTAACTTTCACTGCTCGATATCGAGATCTTTTTTCTTCTTAGCGGCCGCTCTGTACATAAAAAATACCCAAACTCCGACCAGCAAAAATAACGAGAATATATTGATGATCAAGCTCATCAAAGAGCTATTGGAGGGTGCAACGTTTGCGGACGCTGCAGCCCTTTTGCCGGTTCCTTGAAACAGGTTGAATAAAAACACCAGCAGCAACGCAATCACGATCCAAAAGGCAAGGTTGCGAAGCCTAGATGTCGGTGATGCGAAACCGGGCTGCGCGGGGTCATTTTTGACAGCCGGCATTACCCCGATTTGCCGCAAGACGGGGACAATAAAAATCGCAAGAACGAACAGAAGCGCCGGGAAAATATTAGCCAGCTTTTGAAGCAAGGCAGATTCCGGGCTGGGACCATGCAAATACTCCAGCACGGGACCTGCAACCGAAAGGCAGAGCCAAGCCATCATGAATATCGCCAAGACAGCGATCACGATGCGCTGCGCAGGAGTCCATGCGGCCATTCTTTCCACCTTCTGCTTTACGCAGAAATTCTTTGCCTGGAAGACTGCGGTCAGGACACGTATCGGTCAATCCCGCGACG